>JAJYAH010000910.1 GCA_021779635.1 Pseudomonadota bacterium
AAGGAATCCAAAGGGAAGACCGCATTGACGTGCTTGGAGGCGCGCGGCTCGAACGAGACAGTTGGTCCCCCGCGCCAAACGTGATCACAATGTCTTTATCGTTCCGACAGGACCGAAAGCCGCTTCACCCCGGATTTTCGAGGAGAATCGATGTTGCGCGGGAAATCGGCATGCGCGCCCTCATGGCGCCCCGCCTGCTGGGATCGGGATGTTGCGCTAGGGATGATGATGGCACGCTCTTCGAAGCGCCCGCTGACCTTGAGGAGTTCGTTTCGAAATCGACTTCCCTGAGAAATGAAATAGGCGCTCGCCGCGTCGGACATGCGGCAGCGGTAAATCTCGGTCTGCGATTCAGCGCCCGCGATGGCGTCGCGGAATGGTGGTATCACGGGTTGCTGCGCGCAAAAGATATTCATGAGCGCCGAAAAGTGGTTCGAGCGGTCGCCGAATGGGCCGATGGCGACAGCATCGCGGCGCATTACGGATATGGCGTCGAACTGTTCTGCAGCAAAGACCACGGAGGGAGGCGCGGGGGATCGGCGTCGATACTCGACCCCGATAATCGCAAATGGATCGCCGCCACCTTTGGCATCCGTTTCGTAGACATGGCAGAACTCGCCGAAATGGTGGCGGCATGAATAGCCTCGTCTCCTCCGTGCAATCCTCGAAACTGCCTGCACTCATCTGCGCGGCAGGCGAGCGAGCGCAAACCCGCTTTTTCGAATTCTTCGTCTCGAACATCCGCAACCCGAACACCCGGCGAGCTTACGTCCGCGCGATTGGGGATTTCCTGGCCTGGTGCGAACACCAGGGCGTGGCCTCGATCGCCGACCGCCAAGCAGCGGCTCGCCGCGATCCGCATGCTATTCGACTGGCTGGTGACGGGACAGATCACGCCGGTCAATCCGGCCGCCTCCGTGCGCGGGCCGCGGCATGTGGTCAAGACCGGCAAGACGCCGGTGCTCGATCCGGTCGAGGCGCGCGCGCTTCTCGACAGCATTGATGTGTCGACGCCTGCCGGCCTGCGCGACCGCGCTTTGATCGGACTGATGGTCTATTCCTTCGCGCGGATCGGCGCCGCTTTGGCGATGAAGGTCGAGGACGTTTTCGTGCAGAACCGCCGCCTGTGGGTGCTGCTGCACGAAAAGGGTGGCAAGCGCCACGCCATGCCCTGCCATCACAATCTTGAGGCCTATCTGCACGCCTATATCGACGTCTGAGGCCTGGCGTCCGATCCGAAGGGGCCACTGTTCCGCACGATCGGCCGAGGCACGGACAAGCTCACCGAAACGTCCCTGCCCCAGGCCAACGCCTACTAGATGATCCGCCGCCGCGCTCACGCCGCTGGGATCGCCACGAAGATCGGCAATCATACGTTTCGGGCGACGGGGATAACGGCTTATTTGAAGAATGGCGGCACGCTCGAAAAAGCCGCGGCGATGGCCAATCACGCCTCGACGCGAACGACGCAACTTTATGACCGGCGGCGCGACGAGATGAGCCTTGATGAGGTCGAAAGAGTCGTGATTTGATGCTGCATGCTAAGAGAGGCCTAGGCGGGCGCAATTTTTTTGGAGGAATTTATGCCAATCGTTATTGCTTCATCTTTCGCCGATCCTGCAGATGTTGCTGCCTATCGTAAAGCTATCGCCGAAGGTAAAAGCAGAGCTGAAGCTCCCAAACTTGGCGACGACGCGATTGGGAAATGGGGGGATGATACATCATCTCAAGATAAGCCGATGTGTGCTCTTCCTCCAGAGGACTGGGAAGCTAAATGGGGGCCAGGTGACGCGGCGCGTGGCCAGAAGGTTGCCGTTACTTATAACGGGGCAACGGTTATCGGTGAGCTACGCGATACGATGCCACATAAAGCAAATATTACAAATGGGGCTGGCATCGATCTAAATCCAGGCTTTGCGAAAGCATTCGGCGTCAAGCCCCCATTTATGTTGCACAATGTGAAATGGGAATGGGCTTCAATCGCGCCCCACGTTGCGCTTTAGGCCGGCCGTCGCGGTGGTTCAAAATTCGGCTTTAGACGCAAAACGTAGCCCTCCAACTACCGTTGACCTGATATAGCCCGAGAGCTATCTTGAGCAAGATGAGTCGGCGGCATGTTGGTAGATCTCTGGGGCGTTCGGAGATGCTCGACCGATAGCATTTCTGATCAAATTTCCGTGCCTCGCACAGCCTACACTGGCGTCCCGCCCCGCTGATCCAGCGCGCTTTCCGTGTCGATGGAATGTGCGGTCGCCGACGCTACGGAGTTAATTTATGGGACGCAGCTTTGACGACGGCATCGCATCCCTGCCGAAGGACGAACGCGAGCGCATGGACGCAAGACGCGCGGAGCTGATGCAGGATGTAGAAGGCCTGCGTGCGCTACGCCAGATCGCTGGCAAGGCCCAAGCCGATGTCGCGGCCGCGTTGAAGATTAAGCAGCCGTCGGTTTCCAAAATCGAAAAGCAGGCGGACATGCACGTCTCGACACTTCGCAGCTATGTCGAAGCTGTCGGCGGCGAGCTCGAACTGACCGTCAGACTTCCCAAGCGGCCCACCGTGCGCATCAATGTGCTTGGAGATGTCGCGACTGAGATATCCGAAAAGCTCGCGCCCCATAGAGCTTCCCTCGCTAAGACCGGAAGCCGCGGATGACCCAGGTGTCATTGAGCAAGACTACACTACAGAACGCCGAAGACCGGCTGCTATTTTTAGAAAGGCGTTGAATCGATGATTGGCACCGAGACACGAACCGCAGCCGGTATTCTCACCCTCACCGCTTTGCGCGGCAGCGGCCCAGCCACGGCGGAACGCCTCGCCGAAC
>JAJYAH010000001.1 GCA_021779635.1 Pseudomonadota bacterium
TGAATTCCCTGATGCGGAAGCGGGCATGACGCGCGATGGGCGGCATGACAACCTAGGACGGCGATACTTCCACTCGCGGAAAACAAACAAATCCGTCGGAACAGTCAGGTGTTGATGTATTCATTGACATCACGAGCCTCTTGATGTAACAAATTACATCGATGGCCAAAGCACGTAAAATCACGCGAACCCGGCTTGTCGTCAGCCCTGGCTTTGCCGAGCTGGTTGTGTGGGAAGTTCCCGAGCCCGTCTCGGGCTGTCCGCATAGCTACAAATACCGGCTTGCTTATGTGGTGAACGGCGTCTGCCGCGTGCGTTACGACAATGAGCGCGGCAAGGGCGACCATCGCCACCTGGATGGCAAGGAAAGCCCTTATGCGTTTCGTGGGCTGGAGCGGCTGCTGGCGGATTTTTGGCGCGACGTGAATAAACGGAGATAGAGCATGCGGACGGTTATCTTGGGCGTCGAGACACAAAACGACCTGACGCGCCGCATCCTGGCGACTGCGCACGGGCAGCGTAAGGCTGGCGACGACCGAATTTCGTTCGAGAGCGTCAGCGATCTTTGGCGGGTGCTGGCGCCCAAGCGCATGGAAATTGTGCGCGTTATGACCGGAGCCGGACCGCTGACGATCCGGGAAGTCGGGCGTCGGGTCGATCGCGACTTCAAGGGAGTCCACTCCGACGTGACGCTGCTACTGGGCGCGGGGATTTTGGAGCGGACGGAACGTGGGGGCGTGGAATTTCCCTATGACCGCGTGCATGTCGAGTTCGACATGATGGCGGCGTGATGTCGCCGCCCGTATCAATAGTAAGATTGAAACAGCGCAATCACACAAAATCGCGCGGGACCATAGAGATTCGTCAATGACCGGGAATTTGCAATCAGGAACAAGTCTTGCCGCAACGGACTGCCCTGCGACGTTGAGAGCCGCTGTTTATCTGCGGGTCTCGACCGGGCGGCAGGCGGAGGGCGACGTGTCGATTCCGTCTCAGCGCGACCTGACCACGCGCCATTGTCTGTCGAACGGCTGGACTGTCGTCGGTGAATATGTCGAGCCCGGCGCCAGCGCCACCGACGATCGACGGCCGGTGTTTCAGGCGATGCTGGAACGGGCCTGCGATGCAGACCATCCTTATGATGTCATCGTCGTGCACTCCTTTTCGCGGTTTTTCCGCGACGGGGCCACGATGGAACTGACGATCCGCAAGCTTCGCCGTCACGGCGTCGAGGTCGTCTCGATGACGCAACCGACTGGCACCGATCCGTCGCAGGAGATGATGCGTCAGATCATCGGCATCTTCGACGAGTACACCTCGAAGGAAAACGGCAAGAACGTTACCAGGGCGATGAAGGAGAATGCCAAACAAGGGTTCTGGAATGGTGCCTCGCCTCCGCTCGGTTACACCATTGTCGAAGCCGAACGGCGGGGGCAAAAGATCAAGAAGCACCTCGCTGTCGAGCCCGTCGAGGCCGAGACTGTCCGGCTCATCTTTCGCCTCTACGCGGAAGGCGACACGAGGACCGGTACCCCACCGCTCGGCATCAAGCAACTCGTCAAGTGGTTCAACGGACGAGGTTATCGAACCAAGGCCGGCGGGACCTTTGGCGTCGGTCCCACGCACCATATCCTGACTAACACCGTCTATATCGGCCGCTGGCAATACAACGTCCGTTCGGCCAAGACCGGCGAATTGAAGCTCGCCTCGGAAATTGTTGAGATCGCAACTCCCGCCATTGTTGAGCAGGACCTGTTCGATCGCGTCCAGGCCCGGCTTGTGGCCAATAATCCCAAGGTCACAGCCCCGCGTGTGGTCACTGGTCCGATCCTCCTGACCGGACTTGCCAAATGTGCTCATTGCGGCGGGGGGATGACGCAGCGGACCGGAACCTCCAGCACGGGGCGCATCTACGCCTATTACACCTGCGCCAGCCGTGCGCAGAAGGGACCAACGGCCTGTCGGGGGAACTCGATCCGAATGGCTTTCCTGGATGATCTGGTTCTGACAGCGCTCAAGGAGAACATGTTCACGCCTGAACGTCTGGCCGAACTGCTTTCCACGATTGCCGCCCGGCGCCAGGAGCGAACCGCTGCCGTTGATCGCCGCCTCGCCTCGTTGAAATCCCAGGTCGTCGATGCCGAAGATCGCCTCAAGCGGCTCTATCGCGGAATCGAGGAAGGCATCGTCGAACTCGACGATCTTCTTCGCGAGCGGGTCGGCGAACTCAAAGCCGACCGCGAGAAGGCTCAGGCGGCCTATGACCACGCAGCATCGCAAGTGCTGCCATCGGCCAGCATTGACCCGGAAAGGATCGCTGCGTTCAGCAAACTCATGCGAGATCTGCTCGATAGTGGCGAAACGCCCGCACGCAAGGCATATCTGCGCACGCTGATCGGCGCTATCATTGTCGGTGACAAATCGGTGAAAATCGTCGGCAGCAAGGAAGCCGTCAGAGCGGCTATTCTCGCCAAACCCAGCCCCCTCCAAAACGTTCGTGGTTTAGCCCAACTTGCGCAGAATCGACCATGTGGTCGAGACAAATCAATGGGATAGCCGAAAAGTTGGCACTACATTTTTGGTGCGGCTTGGTCAGGCGCTGAGTTGGAAAGCGGCGGAGTGCTGGTTGTCGGTGCGCATGCGCTTGGGCAGGACGATGCCGAGACGATCGAGCAATGCCGCCTGTGCTAGATCGGGCTGGGTCACGCAGCGCAGGCGCATCTGACCATGGGTCGCGGTTGGTAGCACGACGTCGTGGGACTGGATACGCGCGAGTTCCTCGATGATTGTGCGCGGGGAGTTTCCGAGGCCGGCGCGCTGTTGCCACATCTCGAGGCTCTTCCACAGGACGAAAGCAAGAAAGCAGACCAGGATATGAGCTTGAACGCGGTCTTGGCGCTGATGCCAGATCGGACGTACGTTCAATTGATCCTTCTGGATTCGGAAAGCTGCTTCGGCCTGGGTGAGTTGGATATAGGCTTTCCAGAGCTGCTGATCGCTCCAATCGGTGATGTTGGATCGCAGCAGATAGGCTCCTTCCGAGATTGCAGCCCAGTCGTCGAACGAGGCGTTGCAAGCGACGCGGAGGCAGAAGCCTGCCGTGCTGGAATCAGGCTCCAGCATGATTGTGAAACGGGCGGCGGCACGCTGGTTCCGTTGCAGGATACGGCCGATCTGCCGGTTCACGGTCGCCGGGTCGAGCCGCTTCTTTGAGCGGGTGATGCGGGCGGCCAGCCGTGCAAGCGCCTGTTCGATCCGCCCGCTGAACCTGTCGTGCATCGCTTGTTCCTTGCTTCGCCGATCGGCGGAGCGGCACAGGATCACGGTCTCTCCGGTCTCCGGGTGGATTGCCAGTTTGACTTCGACGCCTTCGTGGACGACACGCCAGCCGTCCGCGCGCGCAAGCTCGGCGGCGAACTTCTTCAACTCCGCCTTCGGCGCCCCGATGATGTAGCGCCGGCCGGTCTGGCGCAGCCACGCCAGGTTGTCGGCGCTGGCCATGCCGCGGTCGGTGATCCAGACCCGTCCCAGCATGCCGTGCCGGGCCTCCATGGTGGCCACGATCGTCTGCAGCGTTCGCGAATCGTTGGTGTTGCCGGCGAACACCTCGTAGCCCAGCGGAAAGCCGTCGAAGGTAACGACGAGCGCGATGCAGACCTGCTTGCAGTCGGGTCGATGGTCGCGGGAATAACCGCGCTGTGCCTGCGGATTGGCCGCAGCCTCGCCCTCAAAATACGTGCTCGTCACGTCGTAGAGCAACACCTCGTTCTGGATTGCGAATAACTCGCCGCAGCGCTCCGCCAGATGCGCTTCGAGCTCCGCCTTGTGCTCAAGCAGATGATCGAGGCCACGATACAGACGATCCTTGTTGACCTCCTCATCCCCAAGCTGCAGCAGGTCGCACAGCGCCGTGCGGCGGTACCAGTCTTCGGCTATGTGCAGTTCGCTCGACGGCTCGCAGAACCGCGCCGCAACCAGAACAGCCGCCATCTTGGCCCATGCGACGCGCTCCTTGCCAACAGCCAAAAGCCGCTCGCACAGAGCTTCCAGCCCCATGCCGCGCCACAGCGCGAGCGCAAGATAGACATCGCCGAACTGACGCGACCGTTCGATGCGAATGTCCTTCAATCGGACCGGCACCGTC
This sequence comes from Pseudomonadota bacterium, assembly GCA_021779635.1. The sequence continues at coordinate 4,145 of JAJYAH010000001.1, forward strand.
AGTTGTTCGCTGTCGTCCTTGAACAGCGTCGCCTGCTCCGGTGTCCCGATCAGCCGCCGCGCCAACCCGCGCGCTTCAATCCGTCCATGCGCGTCGAGTTCGCCAACCTGCGCGACAGTCTGTTGGATGACGCGGCGACCGACGCGAACGCTGCGCACAAGCCGCCAATAGCGGTGTACCTTCCCGTCCTTCCGTATCGTCGTGTGGCGCAGATACATGCGCCGAATCAAATCCGACTCGCCGCCGTCAGAAAATACCCTTGGTTGGCACTACACGCCGAAATCGGCTCTTCGAGCCGACTAACCCATTGATCCAACTCAGGCCGCTATGCGCAAAATTGCAAAAACACCCCTCCAACTGCGCAAGTTGGGTTAGGACCGGAATGGCGCGCCCGACACGATTCGAACGTGTGGCCTCCACCTTCGGAGGGTGGCGCTCTATCCAGCTGAGCTACGGGCGCATCTCTCATTGACCTAGTCCGACCAACCTCTGCAGGTCAACGGATTCGGACACCTCCAAATCCAGCCTCTCGTCGCTAACGCTCAACGCGTCGTGCCGATGCGCGCTGCGCTGCGCCTTCGTTCGCTGCCGTTCTCTGAGATCTGCTTACGCGGTGCTTACGCGAAGATTTTTCCAGATCGAGCAGCTTGGCGAGAGACCGTCAACCTACTGAAACTCGTTGCCTTTTTCCAGTTCCTTCCAAACCAAATTCCCTTGACATCAGCCTTCGGAGGGCAACGCTCTATCCAGCTGAGCTACGGGTGCGTCGGGTTCATTTAGCCGATTGATCCAGTCTGGGCAACGGCTGAGGAGGGTCGGGAGCAAGGCCCGAAACGCAAATATCCGAACCCGCGCCGGATGGCCGCGCGCCGGGACTGTCCCCGACCATGCGCGAGCCAGGCCTACGCCGGAACGATCACCTTGCCGATCGGCCAGAGCGCTATTCCGGCGAGCTTCACATGGGCCCAGGCGAAGGGAATGCCGATGATCGTCACGGCCAGAGCGATCGCCGTGGCGATATGTCCGAGCGCCAGCCACCATCCCGCCAGCAACAGCCAGATCAGGTTGCCGATCAGGCCGAGCGGTCCGGTGCCGATATCGGAACGGCCGGTGAGGCTGTCGCGGCGTACCGCCTTTTGACCGAACGGCAGCAAGGTATAAGCGGCGATGTTGAACGCCGCTCTTGCCCAGGGCAGGCCGATGATCGTGATGGCCATGATGACGGCGGCGACCGCCCAGCCGGCTGCCATCCAGAAGCCGCCGAAGACGATCCAAAGCACGTTCAGAAGGATGGAAACCGGAGGCATGTCATTTCTTCAGATCTGAATGGCGCGCCGTCGCGCCGTGCTCGACAGTCTATAAGCCATTCGCGGCGCAGGCGAAAGCAAGTCGGGCGGGGGAATCGAGGGAGCCATGCCAGACGGGCTTTCCGCCGGAGCGGGGGAGGCGCCGGATCAGCGGCGATATCGATCGCGGCGTGAATGGACCGGACGGCTTTCCTGCAGGGGGCGGCTTGCCGGATTGACACGCGCCTCGCTCAGGCTCCGCGCGGCGGGCTTCAGCTCTTCAAGGAAAATCGGCATGGAAAAATAATAGCCCTGTGCATAGCGGATTTTGGTGGCGGCCTGCAGGTAGGCGAGCTCCTCGAACGATTCGATGCCTTCCGCAATGACCGTCATGCCGAGCGCTTCGCTCAGCGATTCGATTGCCCTCAAAATGCCCTGGCGCGGGCGTTTATGAATGTCGGTAATGAACGAACGGTCGATCTTGATTTCATCGGCGGTAATGTCGGCCAGCGCCGACAGCGACGAATAGCCGATGCCGAAATCATCGATCGAAATCCTGACCCCGAGTTTGCGGAACATCGGCAGGATTTCGGTCTGGAAATGGGTTTTCGCGACAAAGGCGTCTTCCGTCACCTCGATCATGAAGCGCTCGGGATATCCGGTCGCCTCGAGGGCTTGCGCAAACGGACGCATGAACTCCGGATTGCCGGCCTGCTTCGCCGCCACGTTCATGCTGATGGTGGTATCGTGACCGAATGCTTCGTTGATGAGATCGATCGACCTGACGATCTCGGCCAGCACCAGATGCGTCAACTCGTCGATCAGGCCCAATTCCACGGCTAGATTGATGAAGGTGCCGGGAGCCTGGATCACGCCTTCGTCGTCGCGCAGCCGGACCAGGGCCTCGATACCCTTGATATCCTGGGTTCTGATGTCGACCTTGGCCTGAAAGGCACAGCAAAAACGCTTGTCCAGGATTGCAAGGCGCAGCGACTGCTCGACTTTCATCCGTGCGAGCGCCTCGCGCTCCATGCCTTCGTCGAAGAAGGCGGCAGCCCCCTTGCCGTCGTGCTTGACCCGATACATCGCAATATCGGCGTTCTGGCGCAGCACGTCGTAGCTGCGGCCATGATCGGGATAAAGGCTTACCCCGATCGACGTGGAGGCAAATATCTCCGATCCATCGATAAAAAACGGCGCCCTGAGCCGTTGCAGCACAAACTGTATATACTCCGCTACCTCTTGTTCGCTCTCGACCGGGTTGAGCAACAGCAGGAATTCGTCGCCGCTGATCCGCGACAGCATGTCGGATTCGCGCAAGTCCAACCCAAGCCGCTTGGCGACCTCTACCAATAGTGCATCCCCGACCGTATGGCCGTAGTAGTCGTTGATGTGCTTGAAATTGTCGATGTCGAGAAAGGCGAGCGCGAATTTGCCAGCTTGGTCGCGCTGCAGGAGGCTGTTGGCGCGATGTTCGATCACCCGCCGGGTCGGCAGTTCGGTCAACTCGTCATAATAGGCCGACCGGAACAGCTGATCTTCGAGGGCCTTTTGCTCGCTGATGTCGGCAGAGCTCGAAAGCAGCAGATTGCGGTCCGCGATGCGAACCGGGCGATGGCTGGTCAGCAGGACCTGTTTGACCGGGCCGCTGGTGAAGCATTCTTCCGCAACGACGGCGCGTCCGGTGCGGAGCAACTCGATACCGTTTTGGCGGCGGTGATCCAGTTCCCTGGAAGGCCTCGCCGGCACAATCCCAAGCTGGGCCGCCGCAGCGTCGTTCATCAGCAGGAAGCGGCCCTGCTCGTCCTGAACGGTGACGCCGCTGGGGAGCATCCTGAGCACATCCTTCAGAATGCCGAGCTCGCTCTCTCCGACGAGTTCATCCTCGCCTGCCGTCGCGGCGATCTGCAGGTCCTGTTGGGGGCGGTTTTGCATCTCCGCTGAACATGCCAAGGTCTCTTGTAGTTTTGGTTAAATGGAACCCGCAAAAATGGAGACAGTCGTGCGAGCGTGCGGGTTTGATTTGGCTCGCCTCAATCGTCATTAACAGATGGTCAACGCCGGCAAGCCGGGAGAAGCGCCGGCACTCAACTTTGCGGTATGCGGCATTGCATGGTGCAATGAATCCCGGTTTTCAGGAATGCAATCTCGGTCTTGCCGTCGAACGGCTTAAGCGCCGAATTCAGCAATCTGGTGCCGAAGCCGGCTTTCCCGATCGCTCCGACCGGCGGGCCTTCGGTCTCATCCCAGGCAATATTGAGACGATCGTCCGTCACCGACCACGACACCTGCAAAAGCCCGCGAGGGGAAGAAAACGCGCCATACTTTCCGGCGTTGGTGGCAAGCTCGTGAAATATCAACGCAAAGCTCACCGCGAGCTTGGCGGGAAGAAACAGCGAATTGCCGTTCAGGGTAAACCGCACATGTCCATAAGGTCCGAGCTCGGAGCGCAGGAGGTCCTTGATATCGCAACCGCCGCCATCGACCTTTGCGATCAATTCGTCGGCGGCTGACAGCGCCCGTATCCGTCGATCGATGCTGGCCCAGATTTGCGGTTCATCCTGCAGGACCTGATGAAGAACGGCGTGAATTGTCGACAATTTGTTTTTTAACCGGTGCTGAAATTCCTCGACCACGAGCTTTCGATACTCTTCCTCCTCAATCAGGCGTTTGGCGATCTCCCGTTGTTGCGCCGCGACGGAACGATAGTGCTCGACGCCCCAAATCGTGAGGCCGGACACGACCAGAAAGATCACCAAAAGCGCCAGTCTTGCAAGATCGACCGACCCGTCCCCGAAGTTGAGGGTCAGACCGAGTATGCCCCCGACCAGCGCCGTCAAGATTCCGATCCGGAAACCGCCGAAGGCGGTGGCAAACAACACGGCCGGGAAATACGGCGTGAAGAATACATCCGGCCGGATCAGGGAGAGACACCACCGTGCCATGCTCGACAAGACGAGGCAGCAGGCCGCAAATCCGATGCTGAAGAGCGGTGACGGCAGGGATGTTCCGTGCCAGGCCCGCCGAAACTCGTCGATTAATTTCCCCATACGTCACATCAGCCGATCAGCAAATCCAAAATAAGGCCTGGGGCAGCAGAAAGGACGCAGTCCGAGACCACCAAGCGAAAACCGGATTTGGCAACGCAAACAAGCATGGCTTGCGCACCTTCGGCAAGCCGGGGGTATACTGAGCCGGGAATTGCCGGAATGAGGAGAACACAATGGGACGGCTGGACGGCAAGGTCGCGGTGATCACCGGCGCGACAAGCGGCATCGGCCTGCGCACCGCCGAGATATTTGTCGCGGAAGGCGCGAAGATCGTCGTCGCCGGCCGTCGCGCGCCGGAGGGCGAGGCGCTGGCCAACAAACTCGGCGCGGCCTGCGTTTTTCGCCAAACCGATGTCACGGTTGAAGCGCAGATGCGCGCGCTGATCGGACAAGCCGTCGAACAATTCGGCCGCATCGATTGCCTGTTTAACAATGCCGGCGGTCCGGCCCAGACCGGCGGCATCGAAGGCCTCGAGGTTGCACGCTTTGACGCAGCGATGGCGACCTTGGTGCGCAGCGTCATGCTCGGCATGAAGCATGCGGCGCCCCATATGCGCCGGCAAGGCTCGGGCAGCATCATCAACAACGGCAGCATCGCCGGAAGGCTCGCCGGTTTCTCGTCGTCGCTAGTCTATGGTGCCGGCAAGGCTGCCGTTATTCACCTCACCAAATGTGTGGCGATGGAATTGGGCGAAGCCGGCATCCGCGTCAACAGCATTTCGCCGGGCGCGATTGCCACCGGCATCTTCGGCAAGGCGCTCGGTCTCTCGGTTGAAGCGGCGGAGAAAACGCCCGATGTGATGCGCGAGGTCTACAAGACCGCGCAACCGATTCCGCGTGCCGGGCTGCCCGAGGATATCGCCCATGCCGCGGTGTTTCTCGCCAGCGACGAATCCAGCTTCATCAACGGGCACGATCTGGTGGTCGACGGCGCCATCACCGGTGGCCGCAACTGGACCGCGCAGCAGCAGGGCTACGTCGCCTTGCGCAAGGCGTTCGATCAGGGCGCGGGGTGAATGCTCGGAGGTCGGGCCGCCCGTGATATCGGATGGCGACCGATCAGGCCCGGGTAGGACAGACGCGAGAGGCGGCGGCGTGAACGCGAGGCTTGAGAGAAAATTGCGATTGCTGGCCGCCATCATTGTCGGCAGTGTCATCGGGGCTATCTGTTTTGTTCTCGCGCGCGGCTTCATCTCTCCAGCCGGGATAGAAGTAGGAGTCCTGTACGGGCTGCTCCTCAGTGTGGCGATCGGGGGTATTTCGCAGTTCGTGCTCGAAGGTCCGATGCGTGGCTGGCTCAGGAGCCTTTCATTTACAGCCAGTCTGATATCACGAAGCGCCATCTACGCGGCGATCATCATTCCGATACTCTTCTTTCAATTGGGCGAGGTCCTCGCCGGAATTCCTGTCGATCCGCTTCATAAGGGCTTCTGGATATCAATCGCCTATTCCGTTGCGTTCGTGATTCTGGCGAATCTCGTTATCGGGACCGCCAACATTATCGGGCCGCGCGCATTCCTGAATTTCATCACCGGGCGATATCATTCCCCGGTCGAGGAAGACCGCTTCGTGCTGTTTGTCGACATTGCAGGATCGACCGGACTCGCCGAGCGGCTCGGCGGCGTCGCCATTCACCGTCTGCTCGATCGTACCTTTCGCCTTCTGACGCTTGCCGTCGTGGACTATCGCGGCGAAGTCCTCGATTATGTCGGCGACGAGGTGATCGTAACCTGGCGGGAACGCGACGGCGCGGTCGATTGCCGCCCGCTGCGCTGCTTCGCAGCGATGCGGCACGAGCTCGCGGGCGCATCGGACCAATTCGAGCGCGAGTTCGGAGCTGTGCCGCGGATTCGCGGCAGCCTGCATTTCGGACCGGTCATCGTCGGTGAAATCGGCGACGTCAAACGCGCCATCGTCTTCAACGGCGATGTCATGAATACTGCGGCGCGCCTCGAAGAACTCAGTCGAACGGTGGATGGCGGCTTTCTGGCCTCCCGCACGGCGATGGAACGCTTCGGCTCAGCGCCGCCGTTTGCAATTCGCGATCTCGGGCGGCTTCCGATTCGCGGACGTGTCGATGGCATCGACGTGGTCGGTATTGACGACCGCAACGGGAGCCGGGAAAGTATGCCTGCAAGGCGCAAGGTTTACGATCAGGGCAGATAGGAGACAGCGATGCTCGCAATGCCGGGCCTGGCGCGAGGGCGGAGGGACGTTCAACCGATTTACATGGCCGGTCTTGCCGGCCTCGCCTGTGCGCTCCTGATCGGGAAGGCATTGCCGCTCGCCATGGACGCGGTCTCGACGATTGTCGGGCCGCTGTGCGCGGTTGCTGGTTCCACCGGATCGGCGCTCGATACCGTTGAGCCGATTGCCTCATATGCTTTGCCAAATGTACCGGGCAAGCGGGTCACGATCGTGCGGGTGTTCTACGGTCCCGGCGGATTTACCCGCGCGCATCGGCACGCGGGCTCCGTCACCGCCTACGTCACCAAAGGCGAAATCCGCTCGCAGCTTGGTGGAGGTCCTGTCGAGACCTTCAAGGTGGGGCAATCGTTCTTCGAGCCGCCCGGCGCGACACACCTGGTCTCGGCGAACGCCAGCAACAGCGAGCCCGCGGAACTGATCGCGGTGTTTGTTGCCGACGAGGGCGCGCAACTCACGACGTTCATCGAATAGAGCGGTTTCGGCCGCGCGGATCAAACCGGCGTCAGCGTCACGCGCAATCCGTCCTTCGGCTTCGGGATCGGCCACATCTGCCACTGCGGCTTGGCGCCGGGCTCCAGCGAAACGCTGAGGTTCTGCAGGAAATGCCGCGCGAAGCATTTCGCCTGCATATAGGCGAAGTGCAGCCCGAGGCACATATGCGCACCGCCGCCGAACGGCACCCAGGCGAAGCGATGCCGGGCGCGCTGCGCCTCGTCGGTAAAGCGCATCGGATCGAACGTTTCCGGATCCGGCCATATTTGGGGCATGTGATGGGTGAACAGCGGGTTGATTCCGACCAACGTGCCCGCGGGTATCGCGTAGCCCGAAAAGCTGAAGTCCCGCGTCGCGCGTCGTGGCAGCGACGGCACCGGCGGCTTCATCCGCATCGCCTCCTTGAACGCCATCTCGTTCAGCGGCATGGCTTCGAGATTGTCTGATGTCGTCGGCCCATCAGCGGCGACGCCGAGCGCGTTGACTTCGTCGCGCAATTTGCCTTGCCAGTGCGGATTGGCGGCCAGCGCCGCCACAAAGGATGTCAGCGACGAGGTCAGCGTGTCGTGCGCGGCCATCATCAGAAAACTCATGTGATCGACGATATCCTGGGTCGAGAGCAGCGCGCCGTCCTCGTGGGTGGCGCGGCATAGCTGCGAGAACAGGTCTTCGCCGCCCTTGTCGCGACGGATCGGAATCTGTTCCGAGAAATAGGCGACGACGCGCGCGCGGCCTCTGACGCCGCGCGCCATTTGCGTGCCGGGCAGAGGTCGGCGGATCGGGGTAACCGCTGCCGCGACCATATCGATGAACGCACGGGTGATATCGTCGACGTCGGGCCCAATGCCTGTCCCGAGAAACGAAGTCGCCGCCAGATCGAGTGTCAGTTGCTTCATTGCCGGATAGAACAGCATCGGCCCCGGTTGCGCTTTCCACTGCGCGACCCGCGCCGCGATCCCGGCGTCGAGGGCGGCGAGATAGGATTTCATCGGCCCGGCCTTGAACGCGACGGAAAGCGCACGCCGATGCAGGCGATGCTCGTCGAAATCGAGTAGCATCAGGCCGCGCGGAAACAACCTGCCCAGGACGGTCTCCCAGCCGTGGGTCGAGGAGAACAGCCTGGTCTGGTCGAACAGCACAAGTTCATTGGCTTCAGGCCCGAGCAGGGTGATGCTGGTTTCGCCGAGCACGCGGCTGCGGTAGACGAGACCGTGCTTGGCCGCCATCCGCTCGACTTCACCCTTGGGGTCGGCAAGGATCGTCAGTGTCCGGCCGATGATCGGCCAACCCTCGTCGCCCGGGATGTGCGTCAGCGAGGTGCGTTTGGCCGGCGTCAGGATGTTCGCGGGAGAAACCACAGTCTGCATGGACATGGCAATTGCTCCGATCGGTCTCAATGGATCCGCCGGACCGCAACTTGGTGTCGATCGCAGGTCCGGGTCGATGTCGTCGGCGTAGTCCCAGACAGACAAAATAGCCGCTTTGTCAGGCCTGTGCAAAGGCTCATGCGGGCGCGTCAGCCGCTTACGCCGTCCCCTTCCGCTTCGCGGCTTCCTTTTGCAGGTCGGGCGCGTTGACGGCCGGGATCGCGACGCGTCCGGGCCCGGTGACCGTCAGAGCCGCGGCGGCCTTGTCGTTTTCCATGATCTTGGCCATCACGGCCTGTCCCGCGCGCTCGAACACCGCGCGGTTCTCGATCACGAATTTCTGCGATTTGCGCAGGCCGTCGATATAGCCGTTGATTTCCGGGATGACATAACGCGCCACCATGTCCCAGCTGCGGCGGGTATTCTCCGGGTTGGCCCAGTCATGCGCGAAGCCGACAATGGTGCCGACGCCGCCGCTGACCGCTATCAGGTTCTTGATGGTTTTGACCAGATCGTCCGGTGTGCCGATGGTGGACGCCGCCGCCTCGCCTCCGGCCGTCTGCTCCACCGCTTCCTCAGCCGATTTGAAGGCCTGCAACCCCGGCCGCTTCAGCGTGCCGACATTATATTCGTTGTGCCAGCGCAGCAGGCCGGCGCCGGCTTCCCGCTCCGCCTGTTGACGGCTCTCGGCGATGTGCCAGCTCAACAGCACGCGCCAGTTGGAACGGCTGACGGTGGTGCCGTGCTTCTTCGCCGCGTCCTCGGCAAACCCCCATTGGGTCGGCAACGCCATCAGGCCCTGCGTCGACATCGAGCCCAGCGAAATGATGCCGATGCCGTATTTGCCGGCCAGCGTCATGCCCGACGGCGAGATCTGCGATGCCACCACGAACGGCATCTCTTCCTGCAGCGGCAGGATTTGCAGCGCGGCGTCGTTCATGGTGAACCAATCGCTCTTGGCCGTCACGCGCTCGCCGTTGAACAGCCTGCGAATGACCGCGATCGCCTCGTCCTGGCGATCGCGTTGCGTCATCGGATCGATGCCGAGCGTATGCGCGTCGGAGGCCAGCGCACCCGGCCCAGAGCCGAAGAGGGCGCGGCCACCGGTCATGTGGTCGAGCTGCACCATGCGCTGCGCGACGTTGAAGGGGTGATGATAGGGCAGCGAGACCACGCCGGTGCCGAGCCTGATGCGCTTGGTGCGTTCGCCGGCGGCCGCCAAAAACATCTCCGGCGAGGCGATGGTTTCCCAGCCCGAGGAATGATGCTCGCCGCACCAGAACTCGTCGTAGCCGAGCGCGTCGAGCTGTTCGACGAAATCGAGATCGCGGCGGAATTGCAACATCGGATGCTCGCCGATCGGGTGATGCGGGGCGAGGAAGGCTCCGAATTTGAGGCGCGCCATGGACTTTCTCTCCGGAATTTATTGTTCTTGGGTTGCTTGGTCCCAAACTACGGGGTGAGGAGGGAGAGGGCAATCGCCGAAACTGCCGATGAAGCATTGTCCCGCAGACCTCGTTGACATACCGTCACCCGGAATTCTCCCGGCCTTTCATTCTCACCGCACTGGACCGCCTTGAACCGTGTTCTCGCCCATACCGGGGCCAGGCGCTGGCCGGACAATCGGCGGGCTCGATCGACGCGGTGAAGTCGGCCCAGCACATCATCGACGAAACCGTGGCGCAGTTCTTCGCCATCACCGGCCGGCTCGGCGGTCTGGCCGCGGCGCATGCATTCGGCTGAGGCCGTAAGACACGCGGTGCCCCGAGTGCTTACCTCGGAGGTAATCGCCGGGGCGACCGAGATCTGAAATCATCCGCTGCATCGGATTTCGGACCACACCGTTCACCATGCATCAGATCGTCTCAGTCGCCGTGGGTTCATCGCGCCGCTGGTGGGTGCTGGCGATCGTCGTCGCCGCGCAATTCATGTTCGGGGTCGACGCCTTCATCGTCAACGTTGCGATCCCGACCATTGCCATCGACTTGCACGCCAGTGCCGCCCAGATCGAGGCGGTGATCGCGATCTATCTCATCGCCTATGCCACGCTGGTGATTACCGGCGGCCGGCTCGGCGATATCTATGGTACCAGGAATGTATTCTTGGCCGGCGTGCTCGGTTTCACGCTCACGTCGCTGTGGTGCGGGCTGGCGCAAACCGGATCCGAATTGATCCTCGCGCGGCTGGCGCAGGGCGCGACCGCGGCGCTGATGGTGCCGCAGGTGCTCGCGACCCTTCATCTGCTGTTTTCCGATTCATCGCGCGGCCGCGCCTTTGGCATTTACGGCATGGTGCTGGGCCTTGCGGGGGCGGCCGGTTTTTTGCTCGGCGGCGTCCTGGTGACGTTGGATCTGGCCGGGCTGGGCTGGCGCGCGGTGTTCTTTGTCAACCTGCCGGTCGGCTTGATCATCATCGCCGCGGCCTGGCGGATCATGCCGTCGGTGCCTCGTCGTTCCGGCACGAGGCTGGACGTTCCCGGCGCGATCATGCTGTTCATGGGACTGCTGTGTCTGATCGGTCCGCTGCTGTTCGGCCACGATGTACATTGGGCGCCGTGGGTCTGGCTGGTGATGGCGGCCGGCATTGCGATCCTTGCCGTCTTCCTGCGGCTTGAGCGCGCCGTTGCAAGCCGTGGCGGCATGCCGCTGATCGACCTTGCGCTGCTGTCAGACGCGGCGTTCATGCGCGGCCTGTATGCGACCTTCCTGTTCTTTTTCGCGAACCTGTCGTTCTATCTGGTGATGACCATGTTCATGCAGCGAGCGCTGCATATCCCGCCGCTGCAGGCCGGCATGGTCTTCGTGCCGCTGGCGTTCGCCTTCGTCATCGCCTCGCGACACAGTAGTGCCCGGGCGCGGCGTCGCGGCACCCTGGTGCTGCTCGAGGGCTGTGCGCTTCAGGTGGCCGGACTCGCGGTGCTGGTGCTGACGGTTGCAGCGATCGAAGCGCCTGCCGCGCTTTTGCTGGCGCTGGTGTTGGCCATTTTCGGCTACGGCCAGGGGCTGGTGATGGCGCCGTTGTCGAGCGCGGTCCTTTCCACGGTGAAGCCGGCCAGCGCCGGTTCGAGCGCCGGGATGTACGGCACCACGACGCAAATCGCCAATGCTGCCGGCGTTGCGGCGATCGGCGCGGTATTCTTTGCGATCGAAGCCGCGGGATCGGCCCGGCCTGCGCTGTTCGTCGCATCCGCGCTGTTTGCGCTGTCGATTGCGGCCAGTGCCGCATTTCTGTCATGGATGCGCCGCGCGCATTGAGGCCGATCGTCACAATGCGGCGCAAAATCCCTGGGGTAAAATTCCCCGTGAATGACAGCACACGGCCTTTTTATTTTGCGGTGCAGCAATTATCTGGTCTTGGTTGAGCTGCGAATCTCTCGCCAAGGAGCTGCCGGTGTCTCTCGCCAAAAATGTCGAATTTCTACGACGCCTGTCAAAGATAAACGGAATCAATGGTCTGGGAGATTTTGGGCGGCCAGACCAAAGCCAAAGCCCGCTTGTCGAGGTGACCGGCTTTGGGACCAATCCGGGCGACCTCAAGATGTTCTCGTTCGTGCCGGATGAACTGCAGCCGAAGCCGGCTTTGGTCGTCGTTCTGCACGGATGCGGTCAGACCGCCTACGGCTATGATCTGGGTGCCGGCTGGTCCAGCCTGGCGACGCGATACGGCTTTGCGCTGCTGATGCCAGAGCAGCAGGCGTCCAATAACCCCAACGGATGCTTCAACTGGTTCAATCCGGAAGATACCGCGCGCGACAGCGGCGAAGCCTGCTCGATCAGGCAGATGACCGCGCGGATGGCCGACGATGTCGGCGTCGATCCGCGTCGCGTCTTCGTCACCGGGATTTCCGCCGGCGGGGCCATGACGTCCGTCATGCTCGCGACCTATCCCGACGTGTTCGCCGGCGGCGCGATCATCGCCGGACTGCCGTTCGGCGTTGCGACCAATGTGCGCGAAGCGTTGAGCGGAATGTTCCAGTCGCCATCCCACCCGGCCGGCGATTTGGGAGATCTGGTGCGCAATGCGTCCAATCATAAGGGGCCATGGCCGAAACTCTCGGTATGGCATGGCAGCGCCGATCGCACGGTGAACCCCGCCAACGCCAATGAGATCGTCAAGCAGTGGCTCGACGTGCATCAACTGCCTTCGGCGCCGATGTCGGAGGGGACCGTCGACGGCCATCCGCACCAGGTCTGGTGGAACGCGGATGGCGAAACCACCGTCGAATCCTACACGATCACCGATATGGCCCATGGCACCCCGCTTGGTGTCGCCGACAATGACGAGCGGTACGGCTCTCAAGGCGCGTTTCTGATCGAGGCGGGAATCTCGTCGTCGTATCACATTGCGAGTTTCTTCGGCCTGACCGACTGGATTGGCCAGCCCAAGGAGGCCGTGACGGAAGCTTCGAAGGAAGCCGCAAGGCCAATTGCTGGATATTCCGTGGCGCCGGCGCGAACCGCGGATATTTCGACAGTGCTTCAGCCGCTGACGGCATTAAGCCGCCATTCCGAGCCACCCCGTCGGCGGCGAAATCGCAATATCGACGTCGGTGCCGTCATCACGCGCGCGCTTACGGCGGCGGGTCTGATGAAATAGGGGCTGCCGTCAGGCTCATCGACCACGGCGGTGGTTCGCCCGCGGACCAATCGCGGTTGCCGCGCCGGCTTCCACCGTTTTGTTCCGCCCGATCAGGGTTTTATCGGAACCAAATGGCAGGCCCCGAGTTTTCTGGGATTGTGACCGGCGATAAAGTTCCGGCTGCCAGTTATGGACTGAACTCGCCACCGGTCGTCCCTGATGTTGAAGATCAAAAGTCTGACCTCTTCGGATTTTCTCGCCGGCGGCGGGGAAATGGGCGCAGCGACGCGCGCTCACCGCTGGGCGGCTGGTCCGCTGGGGCCGCCTGAGACCTGGCCGCAAAGCTTGCGGACAGCTGTACGACTGTTGCTGAACGCCAACCACCCGATGCTGCTCTGGTGGGGTCCGCACCTGATTCAATTCTATAACGACGCCTATCGCCAGACGGTGGGGCCTGAATTCCATCCTGCCGCGCTGGGCCAGCGCGGCCGGGAATGCTGGGACGAAATCTGGGACATCCTGGGTCCGCAAATCCAACAGGTCATGAGCAGCGGTGAGGGGGCATGGCACGAAAACCAGCTGCTGCCGATCACCCGTCGCGGCAGGCTGCGGCAACATCTTTGGACCTACAGCTACAGCCCGGTCGACGATGGCGGTCGCATCGGTGGAATTCTCGTGGTTTGCCGCGACGTCACCCGCGAGCGGCGCGCGACCGCTGCCTTGCGTGAACGCGAGACCGAACTGGCGCGCGTGCAGCAAATCGGCCGGATCGGCGGCCTTGAGGTCGATCTGAGGACCGGCTTTCACAACCGCCGGTCACCGGAATATCTGCTGATTCACGGGTTGCCGCCGGAAGCGGTCGACGAACCCCATGAGGACTGGGTCCGCCGCATCCATCCCGAGGATCGCGAAGCCACCGAAAAGAAATTCCGTGATGCCGTCGCGGGCAATGTTCGCGACTATACCGCGCAATACCGGATCATTCGCCCAAGCGACGGTGAGACGCGCTGGATTTCGGTGAGATCCACCATCGAGCGGGACCCGAGCGGAAAGGCCGTTCGTCTGGTCGGCGCGCACGCCGATGTCACCGAGCAGGTGGTCGCGGAGCACGCGCTGCGGCAGAGCGAAGCGGAATTCCGTACCCTCGCCGAAGCCGTGCCGCACCATGTCTGGACCGCGAGGCCCGACGGATTGCTGAACTGGTTCAACCCGCGCGTCTATGAATATGCGGGCTTCAGTCCGGGGGAACTCGACGGCGATCAATGGAGCAAGATAGTCCACCCCGACGATCTTCCTGGCGCGGTCGCCGTTTGGACGCAGGCGATCGGCAGCGGCAAAGCCTACGAAGTTGAATTCCGCCTGCGTCGCGCCGACGGCGCGTTCCGCTGGTTTCTGGCGCGCGCGGTGCCGGCGCGCGACCAGAGGGGCGAGATTATCCGCTGGATCGGCACCAATACCGATGTCCATGATCACAACCTGATTGCCGGTGAACTCGCCGAGCTGAATGCGACGCTGGCGCAACGCGTCGAGGAAAAGACCCGCGAGCGGGACCGGATCTGGAACGTATCGCAAGACCTTTTATTGGTCGCCGATCGCAACGGCGTCTGGCGAACGGTCAACCCGGCCTGGACCAAAACGCTCGGCTGGAGCGAAGCTGAATTGCTGAACCGCACCTCGGAATGGCTGCAACATCCCGACGATGACGGAATCATGCGGGCGCAGGCCAGCAAGCTCGGCGAGGCCGAAGCCACCGTCCGGTTCGAGAGCCGCTTCCGGCACAAGGACGGATCGCACCGCTGGCTGTCATGGACCGGGGTGTCGGACCGGGATCACATATATGCGGTCGCCCGCGATATCACCGCGGACAAGGCGGCGGCCGAACGGCTGAAGGCCACCGAGGAGGCGTTGCTTCAGTTCCAGAAGATGGAAGCGGTGGGGCAATTGACCGGCGGTATCGCGCACGACTTCAACAATCTGCTGACCGGGATCGTCGGGTCACTGGACCTGTTGCAGACCCGTCTCAATCAAGGGCGGACCGACAACGTCGCGCGCTACATCGACGCGGCGATGACATCGGCCAACCGCGCCGCCGCGCTCACGCATCGTCTGCTGGCGTTTGCCCGGCGGCAGCCGCTGGTTCCGAAAATCGTCGATGCCGATCAACTGGTGGAATCGCTGGAGGATTTACTGCGCCGGACCATCGGGGAGACCATCGATCTGGCGATCGTCGCGTCGGAAGATTTGTGGTGCACGCTCTGCGATCCCAATCAACTGGAAAGCGCGCTGCTCAATCTCGCCATCAACGCCCGCGACGCCATGCCCGACGGCGGCAAGCTCACCATCGCCACCGCCAACGCGCAACTCGAGGGCATGCACGCGGACACGCCTGCGCTCGCGCCCGGCGACTATATCAGCATCTGCGTGACCGATACCGGGACCGGAATGAGCGCGGAGGTGGCGGCGCGCGCCTTCGATCCGTTCTTTACCACCAAGCCGATCGGGCAAGGCACCGGGCTGGGGCTTTCGATGATCTATGGATTTGCGCGGCAATCGAACGGCCACGTCACGATCGACAGCAAATTGGGGCAGGGGACATCGGTCAAGCTCTACTTGCCGCGTCATCGGGGCGAGATCGCGGCTCAGCATGAGCAGGCCCTCAAGGCGGCCGAACATGCCACCACCGGTGAGACCGTGCTGGTGGTCGAGGACGAACCGGTGGTGCGCGGAGTGATCCTGGAGATGCTCGCCGAACAGGGCTACCGGACGCACGAGGCTGTCGATGGACCATCGGGACTGCGGATCCTGCGCTCCGAGGAGCGGATCGATTTGCTGGTGACCGACGTCGGCCTGCCCGGCATGAACGGCCGCCAACTCGCCGATCAGGCGCGCGAAAGCCGGCCCGGCCTGAAAATTCTCTTCATCACCGGCTACGCCGAGAGCGTCGCGATGTCAGACGGATTTCTGCAGCCGGGCATGGAAATGATCACCAAGCCGTTCGACCTCGGCAATCTGTCGCGCTGCGTGCGCGCAATGGTTTCAAGCTAACGCGGCTCTCACATCGCGCCGGTGAGAAACGGATTGGTCATCCGCTCCTGGCCGATGCTGGAGCCGGGGCCGTGGCCGCAGATGAAGCCGACGTCATCGCCGAGCGGCAGCAGCTTGTCGGTAATCGACTTGATCAGGGTGGCGTGATTGCCGCCGGGGATGTCGCTGCGCCCGACCGAGCCGCTGAACAGCACGTCGCCGACAAGGGCAAAGCGCATGTCCTTGTTGAAAAACACCACGCTGCCCGGCGAGTGGCCGGGGCAATGCAGGATGTCAAAAGTCAGCTCGCCGATCGTGACCTGCTCGCCTTCATCGAGCCAGCGATCCGGCGCGAAGTCGCGCATGCCGGTCATGCCGAAGCGCGCGCCGCTCGTCACCACATTGTCGAGCAGGAATTTGTCGGCGATATGCGGGCCCTCGATCGGCACCTGCAGCGCGTCGCGCAACTCGGCGGCACCCCCGACATGGTCGATATGGCCGTGGGTCAGCCAGATCTTTTCAACGACGACGTTGGTCTGCTTGATCGCGGTCTGAATCTTCGCAACATCGCCGCCGGGGTCGATCACGACAGCCTTTTTGGTCGCTTCGCACCATAACAGGGTGCAGTTCTGCTCGAACAGCGTCACCGGAATGATAACGGCGCCGGCTTTTGCCTTGGTCTCGGTTTCCTGGGTCATGTCAGAACAATGCCGATTTTTTGCAGCGCGCCAAGGGGAAAATGCGTGCAAATTAACGCCAGAACGGCGGGCAAAAACCGGGTTCCGCATTTACCGGCAGCACTCTATGCTGGCCGCGATGGAATCACGAACCCGCCAAGTGGCCCTCGTGCCCGCACCGGACCGTCGGCAATCCGAGACGGCGCTGGCGATCGCGCGCGGCACCGCGCGGCTATTGCGGTCGCTGGGATTTTCCTGTGTCAGCGAATTGCCGCTGCCGTCCGGGCGGCGCGCCGACCTCGTGGCGCTGAATGAGCGCGGCGAGATCTGGATCGTCGAGATCAAATCATCGATCGAGGATTTGCGCGCCGACCAGAAATGGCCGGACTACCGGGCGCATTGCGACCGGTTGTTGTTCGCGTTCACGCAGGATTTGCCATGCGAGATCTTCCCCGGAGAAACCGGCCTGATCGTCGCCGATGCCTATGGCGCGCATCTGCATCGCGAAGCGCCGGAACATCGCCTGCCGGCGCCGACCCGCAAGCTGATGACGGTGCGTTTTGCCATCGCCGCGGCGCAGCGCATCAACCGGCTGATCGACCCGCAAGGCCACGGGGAATTCTAGAAGACGCCTTGGGCCGGCGCGGCTCGTCGCTAGCCGCCGCGCTTGTCGTTTGAGCGTGGCGGCTTGTGGTCAGGCGTTAACGGCGTCGCACCGGAGTTCCTCGCCGGCATCTCGACGACGAGCGAGTCGTAATCGGTTTGCAAGGGAACGTTGATGATGGGCTGATCGGGCATCTTCTCCGCCGGATCATACCATGGTCGCCGATCTACAATTCCGCCCTCAAGGGCATTCGCGATCAATCTGCCGATTTCGTCGCCTTGCAGCGGCACAAGCTTCTTCTCGGAATCATATTTGTAAAGTTGAGGACAAAAATACACGGCGTGAATTCGCCGATCATATCCTTCCACAACGAGGAAGTGCTCGGCTCGAAGCCAAATGTTGTATTTTCTTGCAATCTTTCGTTCCTGCGTCGCCCGGGCAACACGAAGTCTTTCAGGCGAGGGGCCGATAATGGTGCCTGCCTCCAGCAAGATGACCCAGTCCTTGCTTGTGGCGTTATCCGGATGGATCCGGATCAGATGACTTGGCGCCTTTCTTCGAAAGAGGCCCATTGCCGTCTCCCCAGCATCATGCGGTCAAGACACTAAAGTAGCAGTCCATCAAGGTAGCAGCCCATTGCGCTGTGTCAAAGCTCTCCTGCCTTCATGGTTTCCGTGCGATGCAAGCGCGACCGATCATGCTCTAGGTTCCAGGGTAGGCGCCCGGTGCAACCGTCCTCGCGCGCGGCTTGAACAGCCGGCCCTTTTCCACCACCAGCACGACCGCCAGGGAAGCCAGCGTGCAGAGGAAAAACCCGGTCGCAAACGGCAACAGCGTGCCATCATAGTCCTGGCCGATCTTGATGCCGATGCCAATGCCGAGCAGCGTCGTGATCGAACCGTACAGTGACGAAGCGGTGCCCGCGATATGGCCTTGCGGCTCCATCGCAAGCGAGGTGAAATTGGCGAACATCAGCCCGAACGCGAACATCATCAATGCTGCCAACGCCACGAACAGTGGCAGCGGCAGCATGTGCATCTTGACCGCCAGCAGCATGATCCCCGCCACCGCCACGAAGCCGAGGAGTGCGCCATGCGAAATCACCCGCATGCCAAGCCGGCCGACGAAACGGGCATTGAGAAAGCCGGCGACGGCCACGCCGATCGCGATGGCGGCGAATGCCAGCGGAAAATAACGTCCGAGCCCGTAGATTTCGGTGAACACCTGCTGCGACGAGAACACGAATGCGAACAGCGAACCCTGCACACCGCCGGCCGCCAGCGCATAACCCAGGGTCTGCCGGTTGGTCACGGTCTGGCGAAAGGCGCCGAGCACGTCGCGGATGGCCAGCGACTTGCGCTCCGACACCGGCAAGGTTTCCGGCATCCGCAGCGCACTCCAGATCAGCGCCAGCGCTCCGTAGAGCATCAACACGATGAAGATGCCGCGCCATTGCGTCAGCAACATCACCGCCTGGCCCAACGACGGCGCGATCACAGGCACGGCGATGAAGACCATCATCGCCAGCGACATCACGCTGGCCATGCGGCGGCCGGCGTAGCAGTCGCGAACGATCGAGGTGGCAATCACGCGGGTCGCGGAGGTGCCAAGCCCCTGCAGCACGCGCGCCAGCAGCAAGGTCTCGAACGACGACGCCATGATCGCAACGATGCTGGCGATGCAATACAGCGCCATGCCGTCGATCAGCACCGCTCGCCGGCCGAAACGGTCTGAAAGCGGCCCCATGATGAATTGGCCGACGCCGAATCCGATCAGGAACGTCGACAAGACCGCCTGCGGCTCGTTGGCGATCGTGATGTGGAATGCCGAGGCGATGTTCGGCAGCGCCGGCAGCATCATGTCCATCGCCAGCGGGTTCAGGGCCATGATCGAAGCGATCACGGCGACAAATTCCGGGAACCCCATCGGCCGATGGCTCGATGAAACCCAGGTCTCGGCATTGATGTCAGTCACACTGCGTACCTCGTTGGAAACGCAGTTTTATCGGTCATGTTGCGCTGCAACAACCCATGTTCCGGGATGGCAGATGCGCTGCCGGCGCCTTTTGGCTCGAGGCCAATGCGGACTAGGTCGGCTCAGCTTGTTCCTGGGGTGTCTGCGGTTCGGCGGCAGTCTCCCCTCCAAGGAAGTAGCTCTGCAGAGCCGGCACAATGACGAGCAACATGACCGGTCCGATCAGCATTCCGCCCACGATCACCGTCGCGAGCGGCCGCTGCACCTGGCTACCGATCCCGGTGGAGAGTGCTGCAGGAAGAAGGCCGATGCAGGCGGACAAGGTCATCATCAGGATCGGCCGCATCTGCTGGTCGACGGCGCGGAACATGGCCTCGGTCGGGGTCATGCCACTGCCGGCGACTCGATGATAACCGTGGATGATCAGGATGCCGCTCATCACCGAAACGCCGAACAATGAGATGAATCCGATTGCGGCCGAGATACTGAAATTCAATCCGAAGGCGTATAGCCCCAAAATGCCGCCACTGATCGCGAAGGGAAGTCCGAGCAGCGCCAAGAGGCTGTGGCGGAACGAGTTGAACAGCCCGTAGAGCAGCACCATGATGAAGATGAACGTAATCGGAAGAATGATGGCAAGCCGCTTCTTGGCCTGCTGCAGCCATTCAAACTCTCCGGCCCAATCGATGCGATAGCCGGTCGGCAGCTTGACATTGCGGCTGATACGCTCCTGAGCTTCCTCCACGGCGCCGGCGAGGTCGCGGCCACGTACGCTGAATTTAATTGGCACAAAACGCTGGTTGCGTTCCCGAAAAATATAGGAGGCGCCGGTATCAAGCTTGATGGAGGCGAAGTTACTTAAAGGAACATAGGCGTTGCCTGCGGAAGTCTGAACTCCGACCTTGATATTGCCCACTTCATCAATGTCGTTGCGATATTGAGGTGCCAACCGGACCACCACTCCGAACTGGCGGTCTGCCTCCAGCAGCGTGGTGGCCAGGGTTCCTCCCAGAGCGGCCTGAACGACGGCATTCGCGTCGCCGACGTTCAGGCCGTAGCGCGCTGCCTTTTCGCGATTGGTCCTGATGTTCAGATTGGGCTGCCCCAGCACCCAGAACGCACCCAGATCGGCAATTCCCGGCACCTTCGCCATTTCGGCCATGGCGGCTTTGGCAAGCTGCTCCAGGGTCGCCAGATCGGGCCCCACAATCTTGATCGAGTTGGCGCCTTTGACGCCCGAAAGTCCTTCCTCGACATTGTCCTGGATGTACTGCGAGAAATTGAAGTTGATGCCGACGAATTTTTCCGAAAATTCGGCCTGCAGATCCTCGATCAGTTTCTCCTTGGTCAGTCCTGCCGGCCATTCGTCGAATGGTTTCAGCGGCACGAAGAACTCCGCGTTGAAGAACCCCGCTGCGTCGCTGCCGTTATCCGGACGACCGTGCTGCGAGACGACCGTAATGACCTCAGGATGGCGTAGCAGAATATCCCTGATCTGGTTGACGATCGGCATGCCCGCGTCGAGCGAGAGGGTCGGCGGCATCGACGCGCGAATCCACAAATTGCCTTCCTCGAGCGTCGGCAGGAACTCGCTGCCGAGATGCGAGCCGAGGAAACCGCTGATGCCGAGGAAGACCAGTCCGACCGCGATCGTGACCGGTCTGTGGTTCAGCGACCAGCGCAGCACGGGCTGGTAGGCGCGGC
Source organism: Pseudomonadota bacterium (assembly GCA_021779635.1). Next base: position 25,109 of record JAJYAH010000001.1, read on the forward strand.
GCAAATTGCGCACGACGATGGTCTCGACCTCGTCAATGTGCTCCGGAAGCAACAGCGACGTGAGACAGGGCGTCACCGTGAATGTCGCCAGCAGCGCGCCCACCAGCGCGTAAGCATAGGTTCGCGCCATGGGACCGAAGATTTGCCCCTCAACCCCCCTGCATGGCGAACAGCGGGATGAAGGCCGCGACGATGATCGCGGTGGAGAACAGCACCGCTCTGTCGACTTGCAAGCCGCTGATCAGCAGTAGGCGCAGCCGGTCGGTCCATGTCGGATCGCTCGATGGAAGTCCGGTGCCCGTCGGATCGTCGCCCCAGCGCTTTTCGGCAAGATGCTGCAACAGCCGCTGTTTTTCTTCAGGTCAGGCCTGGAAGTTGCGATAAACGTTCTCGACCATGATAACGGCGGCATCGACGATGATGCCGAAATCGACGGCGCCCACGGACAGCAGGTTTGCGTCTTCGCCGCGCAGAACAAGTATGATAATACTGAAGAACAGCGCGAACGGGACATTGACGCCCACGATGATGGCGCTGCGCAGGTCACCAAGAAAGACCCATTGGACGAAGAAAATCAGCAAACAGCCGAACAGAAGGTTATGCAGGACAGTGCTGGTGGTGACGGCGACGAGCGTGCTGCGGTCATAGAACGGGACCAGTTTCAGGCCGGGGGGAAGGCTGCCGTCGGTGTTGATTTTCTCGATCTCGGCCCGGACGCGGGTGACAACGTCATTGGTGTGCAGCGTCCGATTCATGATGACGATGGCCGCAACGACGTCATCCGAATGGTCGCGACCGGCCTTTCCCAGCCGCGGCACATAGCCCACCGAAACCTTTGCAATATCCTTCAAGAATATGGGCAGGCCGCTTGGCGCCGAAAGCATCACGTTCTCGATGTCCTGGACCTTGTAGCCCTGCGTCAAATCCGTTTCGCCGCCGCTGTCCATCAGTCCCACGCCGCGAACATTCACGGACTGCTGCCCCACATTGATGGTGCGACCGCCGACATTGGTGTTGGCGTTGCCGATTGCGCTGATTACCTGCGGCAACGTCACGCCGTAGGCTTCGAGCTTCTGTAAATCGACGTCGACGTCATATTCCTTGGTCGTGCCACCCCAGGTGTTGACTTGCACCACACCCGGAACGGAAAGCAGCCGCCGCTGCAAGATCCAGTCCTGGACCGTACGTAGATTGCTCAGCCCGAAATGCGGCGGTCCGATCAGCTCATAACGATAGATTTCGCCGACCAGACTGGTTCCCTGGATTTGCGCCGTGACTCCGGAGGGGAGACTGACATTCTGCTGCAGGTTGATGGCTGTCTGCGTGAGCGCAAAATAGTAGTCGACGCCGTATTGGAACACGACGCGGACGAAGGACAGGCCATAGAACGACGTCGAGCGAATGACATCGACGCCTGGCGTCGCGGCAAGGCCGACCTCGATCGGGATCGTGTAGTAGCGCTCCATCTCCTCCGCGGACAGGCCCGGAGATTGCGCCGTGATTTCCAGAATCACGGGTGCCGGGTTGGGATATGCTTCGATATTGAGCCTGAAAAAAGCGAACGTGCCTGCGCCGATAAAGGCGAGCAAGCCCAACAGCACCAGCGGCCGTCGGGTCAAACTGAAGGTGAGAAGCCCCTTGAGCAGAGATTGTCTCCGGATTCGAGCCTTTGCGCCACGCGCCAACGACGAAGCGTCAAGACCAGATTTGCCGAACGCGCCCTGAGACGAACAGTAGAACGTTCCGAGCCAGCATTGAAGTGGATTAACGTGGCTCCCCACCGATGTTTGCTGCCATACAAACTGAGGAACTGGGCAGACGGTACGTCGGACATCAGCGTTGTGATCGGTGTGGGCGGGAAATCGACGTCAACCGGGCCTGGAGCCGTTCGCCGTGAGGTAGATCGAATACAGCGACGTCGTTCCGCAGATGAACAGGCGGTTGAGCTTGGTGCCGCCGAAGGTGACGTTGGCGACGATTTCGGGAATCAGGATTTTTCCGATCAGCGAGCCGTCGGCGTCATAGCAATGGACGCCCTCTGTGGTACTCGTCCAGATGCGGCCGTTCCGATCGATACGAAAGCCGTCGAACAAACCCGCCGTGCACTCGGCGAAGATCTCGCCGCCCGACAGCTTGGTCCCCTTCGCATCGACCCTGAAACGGCGAATGTGGCGCGGGCCGTCTTCCTTGTGCGTCGCACCGGTGTCGGCGACATAGAGGTATTTCTCGTCGGGCGAGAAGGCGATGCCGTTCGGGCGAACCATGTCGGTGACGACCGCGGCGACCGCGCCGGATTTGGCGTCGACCCGATAGACATGGCAGCCATCGATCTCCTGGTCGGCGCGATCGCCTTCGTAGTCGGCGTCGATGCCGTAGGTGGGGTCGGTGAACCAGACGGAATCGTCCGACTTCACCACGGCGTCGTTGGGTGAATTCAGGCGCTTGCCGTTCCACTTTTCCGCAATGACGGAGATCGAGCCGTCAATCTCGGTACGGGTCACGCGGCGCGTGAGATGCTCGCATGTGACCAGCCGGCCTCGATTGTCGACGGTATTGCCGTTCGAATTGTTGGAGCGCTCGCGGAAGACCGAGACTTCGCCCGAGGGTTCGACGAACCGCATCATGCGGTTGTTAGGAATATCCGACCAGACGAGATAACGGCCCGCCGCGAACCAGGCGGGACCTTCAGCCCAGCGCGTCCCCGACCACAAGCGCTCGACGCGCACGTGGCCAGCGAAGCAAGTCTTGAAGCGCGGATCGAGAACGACGATGTCCGTTCCCTCAATTTGACCATACCACATCGGACTCCCTTTTCTGCATCGCCTGCCGAACCCTTGTTCCGGACGCCCGATCGGATACCGACCACCCCGAAAGCGGGGCCCTGTTCCACAGCGAAACAGAGCCTGCCCCCACGTGTTCCGCGTGCGGTCGTGATCTTGGTTTGATCTCTGTCGTTAGTCTTCCGTTCGGCTTGTGTGTAGTGCACCTAGCGTGCCATGCTATCCGGCGCACGGGAAGTCCAATTCCCGGCACAGCAATAGAGCTGCTCAGGGTCGGAAAAAAGAACGCTCAGGGAGAAGAGACATGCAGTGGACGCTTCGTCTGACGGGGGTTGCTTGCGCCAGCCTCCTGCTATCCTCAATCAGTGCTTGGGCGGGCCCCAAGATCGTTTCCGGGCCGGGCGCCAATCCCGGCTGCTTCAAGCCCTGGTCGAGTCAGACCAAGTTCTTCCAGTGGCCCAAGAAACCAGGTCCCTACAAGATCGCACTGGTCAATGGCTTTGTCGGCAATACCTGGCGCATTCAGATGGTGAAGACCGCCAAGGCCTTTGCCGAGCAGCCGGGCATCAAGGAGAACATCAAGGAGTTCAAGGTCGTCTCGACCGGCACCGACGTTGCGGCGCAACTTGGCGCCATGGAGGACTTCATCAATCAGGGCTTCGACGCCATCGTCACCATAGCGGTGGCGCCCGACGGCTTCGACCGCATCATCCGCCTCGCCGACAAGAACAATGTGGTGGTGGTGCCCTTCGACAACGTCCTCGATACCGACAAGGTGATGATGGTCAACGAGGACCAGAAGGAAATGGGCCGGATGTCCGCCAAATGGATCATCGATGAATCGGGCAAGAAGGCCGGCGATATCCTCGAGGTGCGCGGCCTGCCGGGCAACTCGGTCGACCGTGACCGCCATCTCGGCTTCCGCGAGATCATGGAAGCCCCCGGCAACAAGTTCAACATCACCGAGGTGGTGGGCAATTGGGACACCGGCACCTCGCAGAAGGTGACCGCCGATGCGCTGGCTGTGCACGGCCATTTCGACGGCGTGTTCACGCAGGGCGGTTCGGACGGCACCGTGCAGGCGATCATGGCCGCCAAACATCCCTTCGTGCCGATGTCGGGCGAGGGCGAGAACGAGTATCGCAAACAGATCGCCGATCACTACAAGGACGGCCTCAAGGGCATGTCCTACGGCCAGTCGCCGGCGCTTGTCGCGATCGCCACCAAGGCGGCGATCTCGGCGCTGCAGGGGAATGTCATGCCGCAGCTGATCTCGATCCCGATTCCGGTCGCGACCTACAAGGACCTCAAGCCCGGCACGAATTACTGGCCGGACCTCAACGCCAACTTCTTCGCTCCGAACCAGTTCCTCCCCTGCGGTGTGAACTTCACGGCGCCCGAGATCATGGCGCAGAGCGAGAAGAACACGCAGTGACCTCAGTGGCTGTGTTTCAGTCACGGCCTGGCATTCGCCAGGCCGTCGCTGCCTGAGCCCGCGCCATGCAGGATGCGGTCCCGGCGCAGAGCGCCTTCCTCACCTTGTCCGGCATCTCCAAGCGCTATGGCGGTGTGCGCGCCCTGGAGGGCGTGGACTTCGCCTGCGAACGCGGCAAGATCCATGCGGTGCTGGGCGAGAACGGCGCCGGAAAGTCGACGCTGATCAAGATCATCGCCGGCGTGGTCCAGCCCGATTCCGGCCGCATGCGCCTTGCCGGAAACGATGTCAGCTTCGCCACGCCCTCCGCCGCCAATGCGGCCGGTGTCGTGTGCATCTTCCAGGAACTCTCGCTGATGCCCGACCTGTCGGTCGCGGACAACATCTCGATCGCTTCGCCGCCGCGGCGTTTCGGCCTCATCGATGCCCGAGCGCAACGCCGCCGCGCCGAGGTCTTGCTCGCCGAGATCGGCTGCGAGGACGTCAACCCGCTGATGCGGGTGCGCGACCTGCCGCTGTCGCGGCGCCAGATGGTTGAGATCGCCAAGGCTCTCGGCCAGAGGCCGCAGCTCCTGATCCTCGACGAGGCGACCTCGGCTCTCACCAGCGCCGACGTGGAGAAGGTCTATGCGATTCTGGCGAAACTCAAATCCGAGGGCGTCGCCATCCTTTACATCTCGCACCGCATGCATGAGGTCGATGCACTCGCCGACCGGGCCTCCGTATTCCGCAACGGTCGCCATATCGAGACCTTCGACAACGGCGTGCGCTCGACCGCCGATATCGTTCAGCTGATGATCGGGCGCGACATTGCCACCCAATATCCGGCAAAGCCGGCGCGCGGGCCGGTGAAGCCGGTGCTGGTGCTCGAGAACCTGTCCTGGGAGAAGCATCTCGACCGCATTTCGCTCGGCGTCGGCGCCGGCGAGATCGTCGGCCTCGGCGGCCTCGACGGGCAGGGCCAGAAATCGCTGCTGCTTGCCTTGTTCGGCGTGCTGCGTGGCGTCACCGGACGGGTGACGGTTGAGGGCCGCGAGGTGCGCCCAGGCTCTCCGGCGGCCGCGAAATCGGCCGCGGTAGGCATCGCGCTGGTGCCCGAGGATCGCAAGACCGAAGGGTTGATGCTGCCGATGTCTATCGCCGACAATCTGGCGATCGCATCGCTCGATGCCGTCTGCACCGGGCCTTTCGTCGATCGCGCCAAGGAGCGCGCCGCAGTCGATCGCGGCATCGCCCGGCTGCAGATCAAGATCGGCGCACCAAGCGATGCGGTCTCGACCCTGTCGGGCGGTAATCAGCAGAAGGTGGTGATCGCCAAATGGCTGATGACCGAGCCGCGCATCATCCTGCTCAACGATCCGACGCGCGGCATCGATGTCGGCACCAAGCAGGAGCTCTACCGGCTGATGCGCGAGCTCGCCGACCAGGGTGCCGCCATCCTGTTCTATTCGACCGATTATGACGAGCTGATCGGGTGCTGCGACCGGGTCGCCATCATGTATGACGGGCGCATCGTGCGCGAACTCGAAGGCGCCGAACTCACCGAGACCAACATCATCGCGAGTGCCCTCAACGTCGATGCCGCAACGCCGGCCCATGCCGCAGCGGGGACCGCCCATGCTTGACGATCTCGCCATCAGGCTGCGCCAGAATGTCGGCTTCGTCACCGCGACCCTGCTGTTCTGTGTGTTCTATCTCCTCTACAACCTGGCGCATCCGAAGGGCTTCTCCTCGGCCGTGCTGGTGCAGAATGGCGACGAGATCTTCGCGCTCGCCATGGTGGCCATGGCCCAGACCGTGCCGGTGCTGATGTCGGGACTCGACCTCTCGGTCGGTGCCGTGATGACCATGGTGGGCTGCGTCGCGAGCTATCTGCTGGCCGGCACGGCGGGAGGCACGCCGCTGCATCTCGAGATTTTCGGCCTGCATCTCGGCCTCGGCACCTTCCCGGGCGGCATCGGCGGTATCCTGCTCGGCATGGCCGTGTGCGTCGCGATCGGCACGCTTGCCGGCTTCATCAATGGCTGCGTCGTCGTCTATGGACGCATCCAGCCGATCATCGCGACGCTCGCGACCGGCGCGGTCTATATCGGCGTCGCGCTCTTCCTGCGCCCGACCCCTGGCGGCAAGATCGACGAGGACCTCAACTGGGCGCTGACCAGTTCGCTCGGCGATTTCGCCTCGACGGTGCATATCTTCGATGATGGCGCGGCAGGCTGGTTCGCCCCCTTTGCCTGGATCCCGGTGCCCTTCGTGCTCCTGGTCCTGATCGCGCTCCTGGTCTGGATGCCGTTCCGGCGTTCGGTCATGGGCCGCGCCGTCTATGCGGTCGGCTCGGCCGAAGGAGCAGCCTATATGTCGGGGCTTCCGATCGAGCGCGCCAAAATCGCGGCTTTCGCGCTCGCCGGTTTCTTCGCCGGCTGCGGCGGCCTGTTCCTCGCCATCCAGACCTCGTCGGGCAATGCCGATATTCCGCAGGCCGGCGCCTATACGCTCAACTCCATCGCCTCGGTCGTGATCGGCGGCACCTCGCTGCTCGGCGGCAGCGGCGGGGCGATCGGCTCGATCTTCGGTGCGATGATCCTGCGCGTCATTTCCTTTTTCTTCCGTATCTTCGACATCGCCCCCTTGCTGCAGCCGTTGTTCGAGGGCCTGATCCTGCTGGCCGCGGTCAGCGTCGGGGCGGTGCGCGTGCTGCGCGTCAAGAACACGCTGGAGCTCTTCCGATGACAACGATGAGCCTCGGTCTCTCGCGCGACGACCGCCCGATCCTGTTCGCGGCCCTGTTCATTCTCGTCATCCTGGTGGCGGGCACCGCCTACACCATCGCCTATTTCGGCAGCGCTCCGCTGCTGTCGCCGACCTATCTCTTGCAGCAACTGCAGATCGGTTCCTTTCTCGGCATCGTCGCGGCCGGGATGATGATCGTGATCCTGATCGCCCAGATCGATCTGTCGGTGCCCTGGACGCTAGCCGCCGCCGCCATGATGGCGACGTCGGTCGGCGGCCCGCTCGCCATCCCGGTCGGGCTCGGCATCGGCCTCCTGGTCGGCCTCGTCAACGGCATCGGGGTGGCTTATTTGCGCGTGCCGTCGATGATCTTCACCTTGGGCGTCAATGCGGTGATGCGCGGTCTGATGGTCGCGCATACCGGCGGCTATGCACCCCAGACCGGCGCCACCGACCTGATGCAGTCGCTCGCATCGGGGCGCATGCTCGGTATCCCCAATGCGCTGTTCGTCTGGGCCGCGGTGTCGGTGCTGGTGGTCGTCATCCTGCAGCGCACGCCGCTCGGCCGCTACATCTACGCCATCGGCAACAAGGAGGCGGCGGCCTATCTGGCCGGCGTCAACACCCGCCGCGTCACCGTCATCTGCTTTGTCCTCTGCGGTCTTGCCGCTGCGCTCGCGGGCGTGCTGCTCGCCGGTTATTCCACCAAGGCCTATCAGGCGATGGGCGACACCTATCTCTTGCCTTCGATCGCAGCGGTCGTGATCGGGGGCACCAATATCCTGGGAGGTCGCGGCCGTTATCTCGGCACGCTGGTCGGCGTGGTGCTGATCGTGCTCCTCAACAGCGTGCTGTCGATCATGGCCATGCCCGAGGCCGGCCGGCAGGTGATCTACGGCCTCGTCATCATCCTGATGCTGCTCGTCTATGGGCGCGGCGAACGCGTGACGAGCTAAAGCATGATCCGGAAAAGTGGACACCGGTTTTTCCGAAAAGATCATACTTAAACAAAAAGATAGAGCTAGATGGCGATTCAACGAAGAGCCATCTCGCTCTAGAACCGTTATCCGTGGGCCCAACGTTAGATGCGGCGACGATTGGGCGATTTGCCGGTGAGGTGCAATCGGGTCATCGCCCACGCGGCAGTCATGGCTTCACGCAAGCCCTGACCGTCTTCTGCCGCGATCCGTAATGAAAGGCCCGCGTGACGAGGGAGAAGGGAAGCGGCGGCCATTCGGCCACTCCCCTGGGCCGCCTCCTCGATGGAGCGGCCTAAGGCAGCGAAACCCTCAGGCTTGTCCTTGATCAAGATGAAAAGCGTACCGTAAGCGATCACCCTGAACGACTTGCCGTAGCCGGAAGGCAGCCTTCGGAGGTCGAAATGATCAACCGCCAACACTTGACCATTGGGGCGACGTATCACAACCGCGCCTTGGTATTGCCGGAACGATGCGCCTCGGTGTTCCGGATCATAAGCGATGAAGCTGTCGCCGATCACCGCGACGCCATCTTCTGCAATATCAATGGCCACGGACTGATTGAGCGCGGAACCAGGAAACAGCACGCGCGGTGCCGGAAGGTACTCCAGAAACCCGCCGGCCTCGACCGAAACCGTGATGTGATCTTGCGCCGTGACTTCTTCGCCCATGCGATGCACGGCAAGCGCGGCCTGGCTTGTAACGTGCCCCGATGCACCTGCACCCACCAGGATCTTCTGCAGCAGGCGATCAGCGCCAAGAATTGCACCGCTGGCGGATTGCAAAATCGTCGTCACCATGTCGGCGGGCTGCTCGTCGATCCTGAAGGCTCCCGTCAAGACAAAGGGGTAGCGTGCTGACCGGCGCGAGAGGTGTGTGCCGACAACCGGATGATGCATGAAAGCCAAATCCAGATGAGGAGCGACGGTCACGATCGATCCAGCTGGACCGGCACCGCCAACGCGTGCCGCCGCTGTCGTGCTCATCGCAACATGTACCGTCGATTTAGGGGAACCTTGCTCGCCGGCTCACATGTGAGCAACCGGCCATCTGCCCGGACCTCAAAGGTCTGCGAATCGACTTCGATCCTTGGCAAGGCGGAATTGCGCACCATGTCGGATTTTCGAAGCGATCGCACGCTCTTGATCTGAACAAATCGCTTGGCAACGCCGAGTCGCGCGTGCGTTGCCGTCTCGACCGCGAGACGCGAAACGAATGTAACTCCAAGGTGGTGTTTGGCGGTGCCGAGCGAACCCCACATCGGTTTTTGCAAAATCGGTTCCGAACCGATCTGGCTGGCGTTTCCGTCGCCCATGGCGGACCAGGCCACATAGCCGCTTTTGATGACCATCCAGGGCTTGGCGCCGAACGAGGCGCGGGGCCACAGAACGATATCAGCGAGGCGCCCTGGCTGAAGAGAACCGACATGATCGTCGATGCCGACCGCAATGGCCGGGTTTAGGGTATATTTGGCGACGTAACGCTTGATCCGTTCGTTGTCGGCAGATCGCGTTTTCTCTTCTGGAAGCCGGCCCACCCGCTCCTTCATGACATTGGCGAGCTGCCAGCATTTGGCGACGTTCTCAGCGAGCCGTCCCATTCCCTGCGTATCCGTCGCGAAACAGGAGATCGCCCCCATATCGTGAAGAAAATCTTCCGCGGCCATTGTTTGCGGGCGGATGCGGGCCTCGGCGAAAGCCACATCTTCGGGCAGCAGAGGATTCATGATGTGCGCCAGCATCGTCATCGGCACGCCTTCCTCCAGCGCCAGCGCGGTGAAAGGATTCGTTGGATTGGTCGAGGACGGGATGACGTTGGCCCAGGAATTCACCTTGAGCAGGTCCGGCGCATGACCGCCGCCGGCGCCTTCGACGTGGTACATGTGAATGGTGCGGCCCGCGACGGCCGCCATGGTATCCTCGCAGAACCCGTATTCGTTGATCGTGTCGGTGTGGAGATGGACGGCAAAATCGCTCCGGTCCGCTGCCGTGAGCGAACCATGGATAACCGCGGGCGAGGCCCCAAGATCCTCATGGATTTTGACGCCCAGAGCGCCACCCGCGACACTTTCCGCGACGGCGCCGGGGTCCGAGCAACCGCGCCCCAGGAAGCCGAAATTGAGGCAATATTGGTCGGCCCCGCGTATCAGGGAGCCAAGAATGTTGGGCCCGGCGCAACTGGTATCAAAATGGGGGCCAGGCGTCATGCCGATCATGGTCGTGCAGCCACCCGCGAGCGCGTGGTCACATTGCTGCGGCGACAAGAAATGTGCATGGCCCTCCACGGCGCCGGCGGTAGCGATGTAGAAATCGCCGTGGACACAAGTGGTGTTGGGGCCGGTGCGCAAATTTGGATGTACGCCATCCATGATGTCGGGATTGCCGGCCTTTCCGACACCGACAATGCGTCCGTCGCGGATCCCGATGTCTCCCTTCACGATCCCCAAGATCGCATCGATAATCGTGGCGTTGTGGATCACCACGCCCGACGCATAGGTTCCGCTGGTTTGATAACCCTCTCCGTCGCGCATCGACTTGCCTGCGCCCGATGTCAGTTCATCTCCGGGGACCGCGTAATCATGTTCAATCTCGGCAATCAGCGCCGTGTCGCCGAGGCGTATCATGTCGCCTTTGGTCGGGCCGTAGATTTCTGCATAGGCCTTCCGGCTGATCATCACCATGTCGAATTCTCCGACGTTACGTTCAGAGCGTTTTCCAGCGAAGTGGATACCGGTTCGCGTGAAGAAAACGCGTCAAGATGAAGAGATAGAGCGTCCGTTCCGATTCAATCGGAACGGAAAGGCTCCAGACAATCGCGCCCTGTCAGCATCCGCGATATCCTTTCGCGCGAGCCGCTTCGAGAGCCCGGTCCAGGGCGCCGGGCGCGTCGAGCGGGCCTTCGACAAGGCCCGCCTGCCCGGAGACGATCCGCGAGCCGCCCAGCGCGACGAGGTCGACGACCTTCGAAACGCCAGGTTCAAAGCGGACGCCGACACCCGAAGGCTTGTCGATTTTCATGCCGAAGGCGGCGGCGCGGTCAAATTGGAGCGCCGGATTGGCTTCGAAGAAGTGCGCGTGAGAGCGGACCTGGATATCCCGGTCGCCCATGTTCAGCACCTTGATCGAGCAGCGCTGCCGCCCGCTATTCAGTTCGATATCCTCATCCGGTGTGATGATTTCGCCCGGCACTGGAGCAGGCACTTCGCTCGCGCCCGGACCGATCGGTGCGAAAACCACGATCAGTTTGGTGCCTTCCTCGAAATTGCCTCCAACCGAAACAAGATCGATCATCGCACCGACACCCGGCTCCACATCGTCGGTTGTCAGAAGCCGGCCGGCCATGTCCACGATGTCCACGTAGGGCATGTTGCGGCGGGCAGCGAGCAGCATCTCGTCGGCGATCAAGGCAACAGCTTCGGGACGGCTCAAGCGAATGCCGAGCCTCTGATTGCGCCGGGCGAACTCCGCCGCGTTGAAGATGATGAGCCGATCGATTTCCGTGGGGGTGAGGTTCATGGTGCCTCCAGCCGTCTTAGGTGATGAACATGCGCGCGTCGCGGTGTTCATGCCGCGCCAGCGCGATATCGGAGAGGATGGTAAAGCTCGATAGCGGTGCATCGAGCGGATATTCCGCGCCGCTTTGGACCGCAGCCACGACCTGCGCGCGTATCCCGAACAGCAAGTGCTGGGCCTGCAGATGTCCTATCAACCCAAGGCGAATAGCTGCCGTGGCAAGTCCCTGGACCATGGTCCAGGCGCTCATGACGAGGGCCGCTTCGATCGGAAGACCGGCTTCCCGCCACGCCAGGCCCTGCGCCACTGGCAGGTGACCCAGCTCCTCATCGGCGATAGCGCGATCCCGGTAACGGCTGACGGCCTTCGAGCCGAGTTTGGCGTAAACCGCGAGCACTGCGCGGCCCGCGCGTTTCGAGCCTGCGCGCTGTGCTGCGGAAAGCGTGGCAATTTCGGCGCAACGATCGATTTCGGCAAGATCAATGTCGGATGCTGCTGCATAACTGCGACGGAGCGCAACCGCATCAAAACTGATCCAGCGATTATTGAGTAAATCTGCGATGAAGCTTTCCAGTTCAGCGACATTTTTGATCATCTGATCGATGAAAAATCCTTCAAGACCAGACGAGAAGGCAAATCCGCCGGACGGGAAGCTGCTGTCGCCATGATGTAGAATGCTGACCAATAGATCCGCAGAAATACTCTCACCCGCCATCGGCTAACCTCTCGACAACCGCTTTCTCCAGTAGAGGCAGCATTCGTGCCAGATATTCCTTGTCTGAGCCATCCGGGAAGACGACGCGGCTGGCTAAAGCATGATCCGGAAAAGCAGGCGCCGGCCTTCCGACAAAGTCGTGCTCAAACAAAAAGATAGAGCGAGATGGCGATCCGACGAAAAGCCATCTCGCTCTAGCGTCGAAATGCACTCTCCGGCACGACTTCGCGCGCCAGCCTCGCGCAGCACCTGGATGATGGCTCTGGCAGCCGACCAATCGCCGGTCCGGTTGCCCGCGGCGTCCGCGAACGCCACAGCGGTGGCGAGCCCGATACCGGACGTGCTTCCGGTGATGAGCAGGCGCTGGTTCTCGAACATGATTCCATCCTCCCGGCGCTTTGCCGCGCTGCAACTTGTATGATAGCAAAAGATATAGTAGTGTACTAGTTAGGTTTCGACCGGCTGCAAGCAGAAGAAACTACCGTTCATTTGGGAGGAGATCATGGCTACATCAAAGGTGCTTTACGAAAAGCGCGGCCCGGTCGCCTATGTGACCCTCAACCGTCCCGAAGTGAAGAACGCGATCGACGTCGAGACGCACGAGCGCCTGTGCGAGATCTGGACTGATTTTCGCGACGATCCGGCCATGCGGGTCGCCATCATCACCGGCGCGGGCGACGCGTTCACCGCCGGCGCCGATCTCAGGACCCATTCACCGGAATGGCAGACGGTAGGCCCCATGGTGGGGCGCGAGCGGATCGATGCCGGGCTATGCGGCATCACGCGCGGGCCGCTGGCGCGATTCTACAAGCCGATCGTTGCCGCCATTAACGGCTGGTGCGTGGGCCACGGCGTCGAGCTGGCGATGGCCTGCGACATCCGCATCGCCTCCGAGCGCGCGCAGTTCGGCACCTTCGAGATCCGTCGCGGGATGCACCCGGCCGATGGCGGCATCGTCCGCCTCGTCAACAGCTGCGGGGTCGGCTTCGCGCTGGAGATGCTGCTGACCGGCGAGGCGTTCAGCGCAGAGCGGGCCTATTACGCCAACATGGTCTCCCGCGTCGTGCCGCATGACAAGCTGATAGAGGAGACCGAGGCGGTGGTGGCCCGCATCCTGCGCAACGACCAGATGGCGATCGAATCCGCCAAGGAGACGATCCTCGAGATCGTCGGACGCCCATTCTACGACCAGCTCCGCGTCGAGGCGATGTGGGGCTACGCGCTGTGCGGCGGCAACCCCAGCGTGATGGACCGCTCGCAACAGTTCTTCGACAAGACCGACAAGGGGCGCGCCGGCGCAACCGGCAATTCGCTGTAACCGCGAAGAACAGGAGGCGTTGATGCCGCGGGCTGACGAGATCGCCACCGTTCCCGACATCGTGCGGTTCTGGGCCACCCGCGCGTCCGGCGACATCGCGCTGATCGGCGACACCGGCGTCGTGAGCTATGGCGTGCTGGACCGCCGCTCGAGCCATGTCGCCAACCGCATGCGCGAGGCCGGGGTGCAGCCCGGCAACCATGTCGGCTACCTCGGCATCAACAGCGTCGGCTTCTTCGACGCGTGGTTCGGCGCCGGCAAGATCGGTTGCGCCTTCGCGCCGTTCAATTGGCGGCTTGCGCCCGCGGAGTTGGCCGAGATCATCGACGACGCCCAACCGTCGATCGTGTTCGTCGAGACCGGCCTTGCCGGGAAGATGCAGGCGATCCAGGCGCGGACGTCAGCCCGGTTCGAGGTCGTGCCGTTCGACGGCAAGCTGAACGAAGGCGGCCTGCAAGAGTGGGCTGCCGGCGCCGTGGCGACGGATCCCGAGGTCGCGGTGGATGGGTCCGATCCCTGCCTGCTCGCCTACACGTCAGGCACGACCGGCCGTCCGAAGGGCGTGGTGCTGTCGCACGACGCTATCCGGCACTCCTTCCTGAGCGCGTCGCAGGAGCAGGCAATGTGCTGGACCCGCGACGATACCATCCTGCTCAGCATGCCCAACTTCCACTTGGGCGGAAGCTGTGTGGCGCTGCAGGCGCTCTACAACGGCGCCAAGGTGTCGGTGGTGCCGGGTTTCGACGTTGCCTCCGCGTTCGAGCGCATCGCCCGCGACCGCGTTACCATCCTGCCGTTGGTGCCGGCCGCGCTGCAGATGTTGCTCGACAGTCCCGCCGTAAAGACGACGGAGCTGACATCGTTGCGGACCATCATGTACTTCGGCTCCGCGATCGGCGCGGAGACCGTGCGTCGTGCACGCGAATTGATCGGCTGCAATCTGGTGCAGCACTACGGCACCACAGAGACCTGGATCGTCACCGTGCTGCGGCCGGAGGATCACGACATCAAGCGGCCGACGCGTCTCGCCTCCTGCGGCGTCGCGGTGCCGCTGGTGCAGATACGCGTCGTTGATGCCGCCGGCGCGGAGGTCGCGGTCGGCACCGTCGGCCAGGTCATGGTGCGTTCGCCGACCGCGTTCAGCGGCTATCTGCGCCAGCCCGATGCCACCCGTGCGGTCATGCGGGACGGCTGGTATGCGACCGGCGACCTCGGCTTTCTCGATAGCGACGGTTACCTTACGCTGGTCGACCGCGCCAAGGACATGATCGTCAGCGGCGGAGAAAACGTCTACTCGGTCGAGGTCGAGCGCGCGCTGCTGCGGCATCCGGCGGTGGCGACCGCCGCGGTCATCGGCACGCCCGATCCGAAATGGGGCGAGAAGGTCACAGCTTTCGTCGTGTGCGTACCCGGCTCCAACGCGACGACGGACGAGCTCAAGCTGCACTGTCGCGACTTGCTCGCAGGCTACAAGGTGCCGAAAGAGATTGTTCTTGAAGAGGCGCTGCCGATGACGGCGAACGGTAAGGTGCAGAAGGTCGCCTTGCGCCAGCGCTTCTGGGGCGAAAAGGGCCGCGCGATCGGGTAGCGTTGAACAGGCGGCCCAGCCCCGGACTGCGCTCCGACGGTTGGTTATCGCGGCCTGTTCCGGAGCCGGCTCGATCCTCGCATAGATCAGCATGGTCCGCTGGGAGCGCGGTCATTTATTTCTGAAAATCCGAAATTTTACTTCCCATCGGACCCAAATCAGTTTATATCCCCGTCGTCCCGTTCCACAGAGGGGCGGCTCGCGATCGTTACGGACGCGGGGCGGGATGCGATGGACGCAGGGGGCGCAAAGACGAGAGCGCTTATTCTTGCGGACGGTGAAGTCGTGTGGTCCTGACGCCTCGACGCCGGCGTCAAGTTGGTGAAAGAAATTTCACCGATGACGGTGACAAACAAGCCCGATCGCCGAGGAGAGCACGAAGGAACCCGTTAAAACCATTGCGCGGGGAATGCCGGGCGACCCGGCGTGACCGTGGTGACTAACTCGTGTGCTTTCTACCTTGCGCACGAGGCTGCGGGCGCTTCGGGCGCCCGGCATTCCCTGCGCCCTCTGTATGAAGAGGGCAAGATGAGGGGCAAAACCTCGCGCAGATCTGCGGCGAGATCGCGGAGTTGTGTTTGCGGGCAGCCGGCTGTTTGATATTCAAATCCGAAGCATGTCGCAGGCTCGAGCCGTCCGGCCCGTCGCACCCTACCGCGGCGCGCGCTTGGCCAGGATGCGCTGCAGGGTACGGCGATGCATGTTCAGCCGCCGCGCCGTTTCGGAGACGTTACGGTTGCACATTTCGTAGATGCGCTGGATGTGTTCCCAGCGCACACGATCGGCCGACATCGGATTGAGCGGCAGCTCGGACTTCTCGGTGCCGCTGGCGAGTAATGCCGCGACGACATCGTCGGCATCGGCGGGCTTTGAGAGATAATCGACCGCGCCCATCTTCACCGCCGTCACGGCGGTGGCGATGTTGCCATAACCGGTCAGCACGATCGCACGCGCCTCCGGCCGCTTGCGTTTCAGCGCGGACACCACGTCGAGGCCGTTGCCGTCGCCGAGCCGCAGATCGACCACGGCGAAGGCCGGTGCGGCCCGGCCGATTTGCGCCAGGCCGTCCGATACGCTGTCGCACGATGTCACGGTGAAGCCGCGGGTCTCCATTGCGCGCGACAGGCGTTCGAGAAACGGCTTGTCGTCCTCCACGATCAGCAGCGAGCGGTCGGCGTGATCGGTCAGTTCGGCGATGGAATTCACGGTTCAGGCATCCTCGTGGCGTCGGATAATACGACATATGGCGAGGCCGTGGCGTTCTGCCAAGGCCGTATCAAGTCGGTCAAACCGCTGCTTTGACGGTCGAGAGCGCTTCTAAGGGACTGGTTCCGCCGCGATTTCGCCGGTTTCGAAGCGGTTGCGCGGCCAGGTGATCTGAACCACGGCGCCATGTTCCGGAAACACCCGGTTGGTGAAGGAAACCTTGGCGCCGGTGCGCTCAAGCAGCGTGCGGGCGATAAACACGCCGAGACCGAGGCCGCTGTGCTCGCTTTGGGTCTCGTCCGTGCTGCGTCGCCGCGACAGATAGGGTTCGCCGATCCGCTTCAGCATGTCGGGTGCGATGCCCGGTCCGTCATCGGAGATGACAATCTCGACGGTTTCATTATTCCACCACGCGTTCACCTCCACCGTCTCGCGGGCGAAGTCGACGGCGTTTTCCAGGATATTGCCGACACCATAGAGGATGGCGGGATTGCGTGTGCCCACCGGCTCGCGTGCGCCCGCGACCGCGATCCGCACCTTGATCGTGACGCCGAAATCGCGATGTGGCGCTACCGTTTCCTCGATCAGGGTGGACAACGGCATGCGGTCGAACGGCGCGCCGGTCGAGGACAGCTGCGTGATCTTGGCCAGGATGTCGCGGCAGCGCTGCGCCTGTTCGCGCAAGGTCTTGAGGTCGCCCGCCAGCGCGCCATTGTCAGGCACGGATCGCTCGAGTTCGCGGGAAATCAGGAAGATCGTCGAGAGCGGGGTTCCGAGTTCGTGCGCGGCGGCGGCGGCCAGACCGTCAAGTTGCGTGAGATGTTGCTCGCGGGTCAGCACCAGTTCGGTCGCCGCCAGCGCGTCGGAGAGCTTGCGGGCCTCCTCGGTAACCTGGAACGCATAAAGGCTGGTGACGCCGATCGCGACCAGGATCGAGAGCCAGACGCCGAGCAGGTAGATCGGCGGCAGCACCAGCGGATCGTCGCTGTCCCATGGCAGCGGCAGATGAAAGAACACCAGCGCGGAGGCGCAGGCGACCGCCAACATGCCGAGCGAGATCGTCAGCCGTATCGGCAGCACCGTCGCTGAAATCAGCACAGGCGCCAGAAACAGGAATGAAAACGGATTCTCCAGGCCGCCGGTGAAGAACAGCAGTCCGGCCAGTTCGACGATGTTCAATGCGAGTAACGATGCGGCAAAGGACGGCTCCAGCCGGCGCATCGGATTGAAGGCGATCTGCAGCACCAGATTGAGCAGCGCGGACAGCCCGACGATAATGACGCAAGGGGCGACAGGAAGGTCGAACTCAAGCCCCTGGACGACGATGAAGATGGCGGCAAGCTGGCCGAGCACCGCGAGCCAGCGCAGCCGCAGGATCGTATCGAGGCGGACATATTGGCGCGGATGGCGAAAATCGGATGCGGCTACGTCGGTCATGTCCAGTGCCCGGCTTCTGAAGCTCGAAAAACGCCGCGGCACCCTCTGACGCGAACTTCAGCAGGAACTTCAAATCGACCGCACCGGAGTTTAGCCGTGCAGCGCCCCGACCACAAACCGGCGAGCTGCGTCAGACGGTCCCAAATTGCCGGCCAACGTCTTGCGCTTGCAGCCGCAATGGCCCAATGAACGGCCCGCATGACCGACAATGACGCAGCCGCAGCCCAGTTGCCCGTGACCGATCCGGCAGGATCGGCGGCGATCGAGGTCGCCCATCTCGTCAAGCTCTACAAGACCACCCGCGCGGTCGACGATGTGTCGTTTCGCATTTCGCGCGGCAGCGTCACCGGGCTGCTCGGCGGCAACGGCGCCGGAAAGACCACGACCATCGCCATGATCATGGGGCTGGTGCTGCCGACCTCGGGCCGGATCCAGGTGCTGGGCTGTTCGATGCCCGACCAGAGCGCGGATGTGCTGGGCCGGATGAATTTCGAAAGTCCCTATGTCGACATGCCGATGCGGCTCACGGTGCGGCAGAACCTCACCATCTTTGGCCGGCTCTATGCGGTGGCGAATTTGTCCGAACGCATCGGACAGCTCGCCGCCGATCTCGATCTCGGCGACTTTCTCGACCGCGCCAACGGCAGGATCTCCGCCGGCCAGAAGACGCGGGTTGCGCTCGCCAAGGCGCTGATCAACCAGCCAGAGCTATTGTTGCTGGACGAGCCGACCGCATCGCTCGATCCCGATACCGCCGACTGGATCAGGCGGCATCTTGAGACCTATCGCAAGGCCCATGGCGCCACCATCCTGCTCGCGTCGCACAACATGCTCGAAGTGGAGCGGTTGTGCGATCGCGTCATCATCATGAAACGCGGCCGCATCGAGGACGACGACAGCCCCGACAAGATCATGGCCCGCTATAACCGCTCGACGCTCGAAGAGGTGTTTCTCGACGTTGCCCGCGGCCGCGTCCAGGAACCCGCGCCGTGAGCAAGCCCGTCATGCGCTGGGAGATCGCGCCGCACCGGATCGGCGCGATGATTCTGCGCTACTGGTATCTGTTGCTCTCGTCGTGGCCGCGACTCTTGGAACTAGTCTATTGGCCGGCGCTGCAGATCATTACCTGGGGGTTCCTGCAGAATTACATTTCCCAGAATGCCGGGTTTTTCGCGCGCGCCGGCGGCACGCTGATCGGCGCGGTGATCCTGTGGGACATCCTGTTTCGCGGACAACTCGGCTTTTCGATCTCGTTTCTCGAGGAGATGTGGGCGCGCAATCTCGGCAACCTGATGATGAGCCCGTTGAAGCCGATCGAGTTTCTGATCTCGCTGATGGTCATGAGCCTGATCCGGCTCGCGATCGGGGTGATTCCGATGACGCTGCTCGCCATGATCTTCTTCGATTTCAACCTGTTCAGCTTCGGGCTGCCGCTGATCATCTTCTTCTGCAACCTGATCTTCACCAGCTGGTCGCTTGGAATTTTCGTGTCGGGGCTGGTGCTGCGCAACGGTCTCGGGGCGGAAAGCATCGTCTGGACGCTGATGTTCGGCGTGATGCCGCTGGCCTGCATCTACTACCCGGTGTCGGTGCTGCCGCACTGGCTGCAATATGTTGCCTGGGCATTGCCGCCGACCTATGTATTCGAGGGAATGCGGGCGTTGTTGACGGATCACGTGTTCCGGGCCGACCTGATGATCGAGGCGCTGCTGATCAACATCGTGCTCTTAATTGCGTCTTTTGTGATATTTCTTGGGCTTTTGCGTAGTGCGCGCCGGCACGGCTCGCTGATCCAGGAGGGCGAATAAGCCCGATTTTGAGGGCGTTTGGCGGGTTTTTTCCTTTATTAACCGTGCACATCGTCTCAACGGCGCATTGACGCTTTATTGCACAGCCGTCACTATGCTGCGTCGCAAAAACAGGGTTCGAGGGACACATGCCGATAGGTGAATTTGGCCGGCCGCCGGAACTGCCGTCGGAAGGCAGTCCGGCGATGACAACGCCGATGTACTGGATGTACGAGATGGCCCACGCGTCGCTCAATCCGGCGCGCGCCGTCACCGATGCGACAAAGATCCTGTTCCAGAATCCGCTTAATCCGTGGTCGCACACCGAGTTCGGCAAATCCGTCGCGGCCGGCTGCGAATTGTTCGAGCGGACCACGCGCCGCTACGGTAAACCCGAATGGGGCCTCCACGACACCGAAGTCAACGGCGTGCGCACCCCGATCGAAATCCGCGTCATTTGGGAAAAGCCGTTCTGCCGGCTCTTGTATTTCGATCGCAAGCTGACGCGGCCGTTGCGCAGCCCGCAACCGCGCGTGCTGATCGTGGCGCCGATGTCCGGCCATTACGCGACGCTGCTGCGCGGCACGGTCGAAGCTTTCCTGCCGACCCATGAGGTCTATATCACCGATTGGTCGGATGCCCGGATGGTGCCGTTGACCGAAGGCCGCTTCGATCTCGACGATTATGTCGATTACGTCATTGAGATGCTGCATGTGCTCGGCGGCAACATGCACGTTATCGCGGTCTGCCAGCCTTCGGTGCCGGTGGTGGCGGCGGTTTCCGTCATGGAAGCGGCGCGCGATCCCTATGTTCCGATCTCGATGACGCTAATGGGCGGCCCGATCGATACCCGCCGCAATCCGACCGCGGTCAACAATCTCGCGGCCGAGAAGGGTATCGAGTGGTTCCGCAGCAACGTCATCACCAAGGTGCCGTTTCCGCATCCGGGCGTGATGCGCGACGTCTATCCGGGCTTCCTGCAGCTCAACGGGTTCATCTCCATGAATCTGGATCGCCATATGGATGCGCACAAGAACCTGTTCCAGAACCTGGTGAAGGGCGACGGCGATCTGGTCGACAAGCACCGCGATTTCTACGACGAATATCTGGCGGTGATGGATCTGACGGCGGAATATTATCTGCAGACGGTCGATACCGTGTTCGTCAAGCACGCTTTGCCGAAGGGCGAGATGATCCATCGCGGCAAGCCGGTTGACCCCTCGAAGATCATGCGCGTGGCGCTGATGACGGTGGAAGGCGAGAACGACGATATCTCGGGTCTGGGGCAGACCGAGGCGACGCATGGGCTTTGCAGTTCAATTCCCGCCGATCGCCGCGTTCATTACGTGCAAAAAGGCGTCGGGCACTATGGAGTCTTCAACGGCTCGCGATTCAAATCGGAAATCGTGCCGCGCATTTCCGATTTCATGGTGTCATCGGCGAACGCGAAGCCTTCATTGGCGGCGGCGGCCGAATAAGCCGCTGCTTCGCATGCATTCTTCGCGTCGTTGACCCGAAATCACGAAGCGCTGGCGGTGATTCGGGGCGCGGGTAACCCCCTGAATTGACCTATGGAAATCCCGATTCACCGAATCCCGAAAGAAATGAGTTTAATTTCATTTTTTGATCGGCCATCCGAGCCGTCTTTTCGGCCGGAATTTTTGTTCCAACCCCTTCCTGTAGAGGCTGATTAGCCGGCCAGCCCCTGTATATTGGGCAAATGATTTGTTTTTGCGCCGAGCGATTTCACTGGCGGCGGTTATGGCAGAATCCGGGCGAACTCCTGATCCCCGGAATTGCAGACATGGCCACTCGCGCCCTCCTTTATCGGCGGCCCTACGAGCCGTCGACCCTCCTGGTCAAGCACGGCTCGCAAATCTACTCGGTGCGGCTGCGCCGGCATCGGCGCGCGCGCCGTTACACCTTGCGCATTCATCCAAGCGACCGCGAAGCGATCCTGACCATGCCGCCGCGCGGCACGCTGGCCGATGCCAGGGATTTCGCGCAGCGGCACGGGGCCTGGATCGCCGCCCGTCTCGGGCGGTTGCCGAAGGCAGCGCCGTTTCAATCGGGCACCGTGGTGCCGCTGCGCGGCGTCGCGCACCGGATCGTGCACCGCGCCGGCGTGCGCGGCACGGTGTGGACCGAAATGCGGGAGAGCGGTGAACGGATTCTCTGCGTGGCCGGAGGGGCTGAGCATATCGACCGGCGGGTCCACGATCATTTGAAGCGTGAGGCACGCCGTGACCTGCAGAAGGCGGCGCAGGCTTACGCGCAGGCGCTCGGCGTCAAGGTGAAGCGGCTGTCGATCCGCGATCAATCGAGCCGCTGGGGTTCCTGCACCTCGGCTGGATCACTGTCGTTCTCGTGGCGGCTGATCCTCGCGCCGCCTTACGTGCTCGACTATCTGGCCGCCCATGAGGTGGCGCATCTCGTCGAAATGAACCATTCGGCGCGGTTCTGGCGGGTCGTCGGCAAGGTCTGCGTCCATGTCGAGCGCGCCAAGACCTGGCTCGATACCCACGGCAACGACCTGCATCGCTACGGCATCCAGGATTAGCGCGTTTTCCAGGAACGGATCGGATCATCCGCGAAGTTTCCGCGCCCTGAACAAGCTTGGCGTCGTACCAACGGCTTTACGAAAGGCGCGGTTGAAATTCGCCTGCGATGAAAATCCCGTGGCATAGGCGATGTCGACCAGCAGCCGGTCGCTCGTCAGCAGCAGCCGCTTGGCGAGGTCGAGACGCTGCCGGCTGACATATTCGTGCGGCGCCGTTCCGGTCGCCGCCTTGAAGCTGCGCGAGAAGTGCGCCGGACTCATGCAGGCCACCGACGCCAATTCATTGACGGTGAAATCGCGCTCGACCGAGACGTTGATGAAATCCGTCACGCGCGACAGCCGTTTCGGATCGAGCGGCTTGTGCGCGCCGATCGATTGTTTCAGGCGAACGGACGTCGCCGCATAGGCGTGCACCAGGTGGGCCGACAGGGCGCTTCCGAGGCTTTCGATCAAAAGCCGGCCGGTGGACGATTCTGCCTCCATCTCCTTGAGGATCTGATCCGCAACGTACTCGATGAACGGATCGCGATCGATGGCCTCGTACCGGATCGAGATTCCTGACGGGTCGATATCGAGATCCTTCAACATCGTTTCGTCGAAGGGTTTGCCCGGCAGAAAAACATGCAGGCACTCCTGCATCGGATTCTCGATATTGATGAAGTCCTCGCTGATCCCGGCGGGGCAGAGCCATACGGTTCCCTTTCTGCCGAGCGTCCGTTGGTGCATGCCCGCGCCTCGCCGATCGACCAGCGAGTGGCCGCGCAACTGGATGGCGATTTCCGTATCTCGTGGCAGCTGCGAAGGCAGCTCTCCCGCCTCGTGGCTCCATATCTCCGCGAGAAGGTGCGACCATCGGCGGTCGTTGGACGTCTGGAGCATTCTGCCGGTAACATATTTATCGACAGAGTTGCCAAGCGTACCCATCGTGAATCTCCATCGAGGAAGCGCGACGTGCAGGCAACGGTAGTATCCGACTAAGCAACTAGTATGCCAGAAACGAGGGCGCGGGTCTATCGACACCGGGTCGATCGGCGCGTCTGAGGGTGCGCAAGGAACCGGCAAAGCCAACCACGTGACGTCCGGGTCGCCACGGCGTGCGCAGTTTAGGAAAAGAACCCCGCATATTCTGAGAAGCCAGCCGGTTCCAGTCGCTGCAGTCTCCACACCACGTCGGATCACGAAGCGGAGGACCCCATGGCCCGAACCACGGTAGTTGGCGCCTGTCCACATGATTGCCCTGATACTTGCTCGATTCTGACGACCGTCGAGGATGGCAAGGCCATTGCGGTGCGCGGCAATCCCGATCACCCGTTCACCCGCGGACGCCTGTGCGTCAAGGTCAACAACTACGAGGAACGTGTCTACAGCGACAAGCGCGTGCTCTATCCGCTCAAGCGGGTCGGTCCCAAGGGCTTCAGGCAGTTTCAACGGATTTCCTGGGACGAGGCGATCGAGACCATTGCCACGCGCTGGAAGTCGATCATCGCCGAACATGGCGCGCAGGCGATCCTGCCCTACAGCTACCTCGGCACGCAGGGCATCATCAACGGCCTGAACGTCGGCGACCCGCTCTTTAACAAGCTCGGCGCCACCGTGTCGGAACGCACCTTCTGCGACTCAGGCTCGTGCACGGCCTACATGATGACCATCGGCCCCACGTCCGGGGTCGATCCCGAGAGCTTCGTGCACTCGAAATACATTCTCCTGTGGGCGTGCAACACGCTCGGCACCAATTCCCACCACTGGCCGTTTATCGAGCAGGCCAAAAAGGCCGGGGCCAAGCTGGTGGTGATCGATCCGGTGCGGACGCGCACGGCGCGGCTGGCCGACTGGCACATTCCGATCCGGCCGGGCACCGACGCGGCGCTGGCGCTGGCGATGATCCACGTCATCATCAAGGAGAACCTGGTCGATCGCGACTACATCGACAAGCACACCGTCGGCTACGACGAACTGGCGGAGCGGGCGTTGACCTATACGCCTGACTTCGCTGCGCAGGAGACCGGCATTCCGGTGGACGATATCGTCAAGCTGGCACGGGAATACGCCACCACGCCCCCGGCCGTGGTGCGCATCGGTGTGGCCGTGGAGCGGCACGCCGGCGGCGGCCAGACCGTGCGTGCGATCGCCTGCCTTCCCGGATTGATCGGCGCCTGGAAGCATGTCGGCGGCGGCCTGCTTCAGCTTCCCATCTGGGCATTCCCCGTTAAGTGGGAGGTGCTGATGCGCCCCGA
>JAJYAH010000139.1 GCA_021779635.1 Pseudomonadota bacterium
AGCGGCAGCCAAATCAAGGGCCCCTGCTCCCGCATCGATCTGATGAAGAAATTTGCCGGCATCGACGTCCAGGAAATGTACCCGGCGGGCAGTCCGCCCAAGGCGGACAGCTGGACCACGGAGACATTCCTGAAAGCTGCCGAGGCCTGCCACAAGGGCGGCGTTCCCTTCGGCATCGGGCTGGGAGAGACCTCCGACTCGGTTGATACCGCAGGCGCCTTTTTCCAGGCGTTTGGCGCGCAGCTCGTGGATGCCAAGAGCAACCTCACGGTCAAGACCGACGAGGTGCGGCAGGCGCTCGAATTCTACAAGAAGCTGATCGCCTTCCTGCCGCCGGATGTCACGGCGTGGGACGATGCGTCGAACAACAAGTGGCTGGTGTCCGGCCGTGGCGCGATGATCATGAATCCGCCGAGCGCCTGGGCGGTTGCCAAGCGTGACGCGCCGCAGGTTGCGGAACAATGCTGGACCCACGGCTTCCCGGCAGGACCGAAGGGCCGATTTGCGCCGTTCCTGCCTTTCTTCTGGAGCATATGGAATTTTTCCAAGAACAAGGAAGCCGCCAAGAGCCTGCTCGTTCATCTCTCGCAGCCGGCTTCGGTTGAGAGGTTTGTCGCGGCCAGCGGCGGTTTCGATCTCCCGGCATTCGAGAAGCTGACGACCCTCAAGACATGGGCCGAGGAAGGACCGCCGAAGGGGACGCTCTATCACTATCCCAACCCGTACAAGCATCAAATCCTGTCGATCGCGGCGTCGCCGGCGCCACCGAAGGTCGCCCAACAGATCTACGCGCAGGCCATCCTGACAAAAATGTGCGTGAGGTACTATCAGGGCGAAGCGATGGAAAAGACGCTGTCCTGGGCGGAAGGCGAATGCGAAGGCTACATGCGGAGCTGACCAGTTCGCCGCGGCGGCCGCCGGCCGCCGTGGCATGAGTAACGATTCGTGATGTCAACGCGACGCACGGAGAGCCGTGATCACCGCGCTCAGGTGATCGGTGCGGAAGACAATTCCGGACGCCGGCTCTCTGACATGAAACGGACGAGGAAAACGCACCATGGTTGATGTCGTATTTCAACCGAACAGCGCTGCCGAGGCGCGCGTTGTGCGCAAGCGTTCCAGTTTGCGGGCCACGCTCAAGCGCAAGTCGACCGCCGCCTTTCTCATGACGCTGCCCCTGATCCTCTTGATCGGTATCATGGTGCTTTACCCGGCGTTCTACTCCCTACATCTCGCTACCCTGAACAAGTCGATGCAACGCTTCGTCGGCTTCGGCAATTTCGAGTTCCTTTTCAAGCGCGAAACTTTCTGGCTGGTGGTGAAGCAATCCTGCATTTTTGCGATTTCAGCCGTCGTCTTCAAGGCACTGATCGGCTTTATCGTCGCCCACTTCGTCCATAACATCCCTGCGAGGGGGCAACGCAAGTGGCGAGGAATGCTGCTGGTGCCATGGGTGATTCCGCCGGCGATGAGCACGCTGGCCTGGCTGTGGCTGTTCGATCCATCCTACAGCGCCTTCAACTACACGCTTTCGTTTTTCGGTATCGGGCCGATCGCGTGGACCGGCGACGCCAACTGGGCGCGCTTCTCGGTCATCCTGGTCAATATCTGGTACGGCGCCCCGTTCTTCATGATCATGTATCTGGCGGCGCTGAAATCGGTACCCGATCAACTGTATGAAGCCGCCGCTATCGACGGCGCCAACTGGTGGCAGCGGATCTGGTACGTGACGCTGCCGATGATGCGCAATATCATTGCGATTACCACGCTGTTTTCCCTGATCGTGACCTTCGCGAATTTCGATATCGTGCGCATCCTCACGTCCGGCGGACCGCTCGATCACACCCATATTTTCGCGACATGGGCGTTCAGGGTCGGCATCGAAGGCAGCGATATTCCTCTCGGCGCCAGCGTCTCGCTGTTCATGGTGCCGATACTCGCGATCGCTGCGATCTTCATTCTACGCGATATCACCAAACGCGGGAATGAAGCGTGATGACGAGTGCCGAGGTGATCGACAAGGCGGCACCGACCCGCGCTGCCAGCTATGGCAGCATGAGCCGCGACCGGGCCTGGGCGCTCCGATGGTCGTACTTCTTCCTCACGCTGTTTGCGATCTTCTCGCTGGTGCCGCCGCTTTACATGCTGATCACGTCGCTCAAGAGCAGCGCCGAGATTTCGGCGGCGACCAATCCGTGGTGGGTGTTCCACCCGACCTTGGAGAACTACGCCAGGTTGCTGACATCGAACCAGTTCCTGACATTTTTCCGAAACTCGGCCTTGGTATCGATCCTCGTGGTGACGATCACCATGTTGATCAGCGTACCCGCGGCGTTCGCCCTGGCAAGGATGCGGTTCTGGGGATCCGCGACACTCGCGACCGGGGTGTTTCTCACCTATCTGATCCCTGACTCCCTGCTGTTTTTGCCGCTGTTCAAGATGTTCGTAGTGTTCGGCGATCTCACCGGGATTCAGCTGATCAACAAATGGTACGTGCTGGTGATCGTGTATCCGACCCTGACCGTGCCGTTCTGCACCTGGATCATGATCGGCTATTTCGCGTCGATCCCGAAGGAACTCGATGAAGCTGCCATCATCGACGGCGCGTCATGGTTTCAGACGCTGACGCGCATCTTTATTCCAGTGGCGCTGCCCGGCCTGATCGCCGCGACCATCTTCGCATTCACGGTCTCATGGGCGCAGTTTCTCTATCCGCTGGTTTTCACCACATCGACCGATCAACTGGTGCTGCCGGTCGGCATTATCACCACCCTGATCAAGGGCGACGTGTTCAACTGGGGACAGATCATGACCGGCGCCCTGCTCGGCGCTGCGCCGCCGCTCATCATCTACGCCTTCCTGATGGACTACTATATCGCCGGCCTGACCGCCGGTGCGACAAAGGGTTGATGCTCATGGCAGACGTTACGTTGCGTAAGGTTATCAAGCGTTATGACGACGTCGAGGCGGTGCGCGGCATCGACCTTGACATCGCCGACCACGAATTTGTCGTGCTGGTGGGCCCGTCAGGCTGCGGAAAATCGACGACCTTGCGGATGATTGCGGGCCTCGAGGATATTACCGACGGCGACATCATGATCGGAGGCGACGTCGTCAACGACGTGCCGCCGAAAGACCGTGACATCGCGATGGTGTTCCAAAATTACGCGCTTTATCCGCATATGACGGTTGCGGAGAACATGTCATTCGGATTGCGTCTGAAACGCTATCCGAAGGCCGAGATCAAGACGCGGATCGACGAAGCCGCACGCATGCTGGACATCGCCGAACTCGTCGACCGGAAACCCAAGCAATTGTCGGGCGGCCAGCGCCAGCGCGTCGCGATGGGTCGCGCCATTGTTCGCAACCCCAAGGTTTTTCTGTTCGATGAACCGCTGTCCAATCTCGATGCCAAGCTTCGGGTCCAGATGCGGATCGAAATCAAGAAGGTGCATCAGAAGGTCCGCACCACGACGGTCTACGTCACCCACGATCAGGTGGAGGCGATGACGCTCGCCGACAGGGTGGTTGTCATGAACCATGGCCGCATCGAGCAGATCGGAACGCCCAACGATCTCTACCACAACCCGGCCACCCGCTTTGTCGCCGGCTTTATCGGCTCGCCTGCGATGAATTTCGTGCCGTGCCGGCTTGAGGACGTCGCCGGCAGGCTGCACATCCGGTTGACCGACCGTATCGCCTTTCCGTTGCCGGCCAATCGCGCGGCCAGGTATCAGGGCATTCCGCGGAATGAAAAATTGCTGCTTGGGCTGCGGCCGGAGCATATCGCCGAAGCCAAGTCGCATCCGGAGCAGGGCGTGGAAGCCTTCGACGCCGTATTGGACGTGACCGAACCGATGGGGATGGAGACCCTGATTTATTTCACGCTTGAGGGAGCGCAGATCTGCGGACGGGTAAGTCCCAATGCCGGGGCCCGCGACGGCAGCCCGCTTCGATTGGCAGTGGACCTCAACAATATGCACCTGCTAAACGAGGGTACCGGCGCCGTCCTTTGACGGACGCGCAACAAGAAGATCAAGAAGGGGGTGGAATGGCGGCCAACAAGAAGAAAATTTTCATTACTGAATCGATGTCGCAGCAAGGACGATCCCTGCTCAAGGAGCGGGACGACATTGAGGTCGTTGAATTCCCCAATATGATTTCTGCCGGCGATTTCGAGGCGATGCTGAAGGCGCAGGCGCCGGTCCACGGCGTGGCGCTCGGCCCGACCCGCTTTGGCGAGCCGGAACTCGTGGCGTCAAAGGACATGCAGGTGGTGACCCGGATCGGCGTCGGCTACGACGCCGTCGACGTTCCGGCGCTGAGCCGCCGCAAGATTCCGCTGATGGTGGCAGGCACCGCTAATTCTCCGTCCGTCGCGGAACAGGCCTTGTTCATGATGCTGACGCTCGCCAAGCGCGCCGTCGAGATGCACGCGCTGGTCAAAGAGGGAAAATGGGGTACCCGGCTCGGCAAGCTGCCCTTTGATCTGTTCGGCAAAACCGTTCTCATCGTCGGATTCGGCCGAATCGGCACGCGAACCGCCAAGCGTTGCCTTGCCATGGAAATGAACGTCCTGGTCTATGATCCCTACAAGTCGGCCGCCGAGATCAAGGCCGCCGGCTGCGAGCCGGTCGCGGACCTCGATGCCGCACTCCCGCGCGCCGATTTTGTCAGCATCCATTGCCCGAAGACACCCGAAACGGTCGGAATGTTCAATGCGGCGCGGTTGAAGCGCATGAAGGCGACGGCTTATCTGATCAACACCGCGCGCGGCGGAATTATCGACGAGTCGGCGCTGTACGACGCGCTGGTGTCCGGCAAGCTCGCAGGTGCCGGTCTCGACGTTTTCGAGCAGGAGCCGCCCCCGGTCGACCATTCGCTGTTCGAACTCCCCAACGTCATCGTTGCACCGCACGTCGCCGGGGTAACCCGGGAAGCGGTCGACCGGATGAGCGAGCAAACCGCGCGCAACATCCTGAGCGCGCTCGACGGCGAGCCGATTCGTCAGAACGTCATCAATCAGGACGTGCTCGGCTGATCCGAGCGCGACGGCTTGCTGCTTCGCCGCATGAAACATTCGCAACACAGGTATCGCCATGGCCTTCAGGGAATACGGCAATTATGACGGCATCGGATTGGCCGATCTCGTCCGCAAGAAGCAAGTCAGCGCGACAGAGTTGCTGGACGAGGCGATCATACGCACCGCCAAAGTCGACCCCGAGATCAACGCGGTGGTCGTGAAGCATTACGACTACGCCCGGCGGCAGATCGATCGTGGGCTTCCCGATGGCCCCTTCACCGGCGTGCCGTTTTTGCTGAAGGACCTCGATCTGCTCGACACCACGCGAACGACCTTCGGCGCGAGTGTTTTCAAGGAGAACATCGCCGATCATACCGGCACCCTCACCCAGCGTTTTCTCGACAGCGGGGTCACGATCTTCGGAAAAAGCTCCAGTCCGGAATTCGGATTGTTGCCGACCACCGAGTCCCGCCTGTTCGGTCCGACCCGAAACCCCTGGAATCTGGCGCACTCGTCCGGAGGTTCTTCCGGCGGCGCGGCGGCTGCCGTCGCTGCGCGCATTCTTCCCGTGGCCCATGCCAGCGATGGCGGCGGTTCGATACGCATTCCCGCCTCGGCATCCGGCGTGTTCGGAATGAAACCGAGCCGTGCGCGCAATCCGCTCGGCCCCGATCGCGGCGAAGGTTGGGGCGGGTTTTCCTGCGGTCATGTCGTAAGCATCAGCGTGCGCGACAGCGCGGTCATGCTGGATGCGATCCATGGGCCCGAAGCATCGAGCCCCTATGTCGCGCCGCCGCCGGAACGGCCTTTTTCCCAGGAGGTCGGACGCGATCCCGGCCGGCTGCGGATCGCCTTTACCGACAGGTCGCCTTATGGCGACGCCATCGACCCCGAGATTGCGGCAGCGGTTCGGGAAGTCGCGGCCCTGCTGGCCGGGCTCGGTCATCAGCTCGAGGAACGAGCGCCTGAGCTGGCCGCCGATCCAGCAGTCGTGATGGCGACCATTGTCGCCGCCAATACCGCGTTGAGCGTGCGGCTTGCCGAACAGCGGCTCGGCCGCGAAATGACGGATAGCGACTTCGAGATATTGACGCTTGCGAGCGCACACAACGCGCAAAGGGCAAGTGCGACCGACTATGTGGCCGCGCAACTCGGCGCCTTCGCGATTTCGCGCGGCCTCGCCAGCTTCTTCGAGACCTGCGACGTATTCCTGTGTCCGACGCTTTGCTCGCCACCCCTGCTCATTGGCGAGATCAACTCGATGTCGAAAGATCTGTCTCACATCGCGCCGACCCTGCGGCGTTACATGCCGGGAACTTCCATGTTCAATATGTCCGGCCAGCCCGCGATGTCGGTGCCACTGGCCTGGAATGCGGCCGGGTTGCCGCTCGGCATGATGTTCGCGTCGCGCCTCGGCGACGAGGCGACACTATTCCGGTTGGCGGGCCAACTCGAACAGGAGCGCCCCTGGCGGAATAAATTGCCGCCGGTTTGCGCCTGAACCGACAAAACTCAGCCGCATTCGAGGCCGAGGAAAGAAAAATAGCACCCGGCCGTGGAACTCATTTCACGCCGATGGCGTCATGTTTTGAGGCCGAGATTCTCAATATCCGGAGGCTGAAGTTTTGAGCCAAAGCGACCCGACCGACCATGCGCTCGCGGCCATCGCCAGCATTCGCGATCAACCGGAAGCCCATCTCGAACCGGAAAAGGCTGCGGTCGAGGAAAAGCCGATCGCTCCCGGATTGATTGAGGCCGATGGTTACCACAAGGTCGGGCCCGGCCCGATGGCAACGATCCGCATCAGGTGGACGGTCCGACGCGAGGATAATGGCGATTATTATGTCGACGAGACGATTGGCGAGAACTCGGCGTCCATCGTCAGCGGACCAATGGCCGGGGATGCCGCGATCAGGTTTGTCGACGAGCGTGAGAGCGAGGCGCGGCGGCAATTCGAACAACTGAAGAGCGAAATGACCGGCCGAAGCGCCGCGGCCAATCTGGTCCGGAAAGACGGCGGCGAAATGTAGTCGCTGCGGCCCTGTCGCATCGCGGTTTAACGCTGTGCTAAAGCAAGCCTGATGGTTCGAATCCTGACCCACCTCGCCGCCGCCTTTTTCCTGGTGGCCGCATCGGCTCATGCCCAACAGGCCTCTCGCCTCGATGACATCGTCAAGCGCGGGGCGTTGCGCGTCGGCATGACCGGCGACTATTTGCCATTTACCTATCTCGACAATGCGACCTCAAGATTCCGCGGCTTTGATGTCGATATGGCAGAGGCGCTGGGTAAGGCCCTCGGCGTCGAGGTCGAATACGTTCAAACCGCCTGGCCGCGGTTGATGCAGGATTTTGACGCCGACAAGTTCGATATCGCGATGGGAGGAATATCGATCACGCCCGATCGGCAGCAGCACGGGGTTTTCTCTACGCCCGTCATGCGTGATGGCAAGACCCCGATTGCGCGCTGCGCCGACAAGGGCAAGTACGAAACCATCGCCGATATCGACAAGCCCGGCATACGCGTGATCGTCAATCCTGGCGGCGCCAACGAACGCTTTGCCCGCGCCAACATCAAAAGCGCCGAGATCACAACCTACAGCGACAACGTCACAATCTTCGACCAGATCGCCAACGGCACAGCCGATCTGATGATGACGGATTCGTCGGAGACGCGATATCAGCAGAAGCTTCATCCCGGCGTGCTATGCGCCGTGCATCCGGAAAAACCGTTTGACGTTGTAGAGAAGGCCTATTGGCTGCAGCGCGACGCCGCCCTTGCGGCTTTTGTCGATCGATGGCTGCAGACTGTTCGCGACAACGGCCGCTTCGCGCAGATCTACGCGGCCTGGTTCGAATAAAATCAACCGCGTCCACGTTCCCGACCGGGCCTCGGAAAACGTGTTGAACCAAAGCGACCAATACAAGACTCATATTGTGAAAGTGATGCAGCTCACGCTGCAAGAAATTGCCGAGACTACGCTCGGGGCTGAGTTTCCACTGCTCAGGAGATTATGATGAGGGCGCTTTTTGCATTCGCCGTTATTGTGCTGGCGAGTTCCGCGGCACAGGCCCAGTACACTTTCGATTATGGCGGCCGTACCATTCGAATTGATCCGGATCGCGGAACGATTTCGATACCGGGTGTCTACGACAACAGCGGACCGCGAACCAGGCGCTCGCACAACGATGAAGAAATCAACCGTCCGCGCAAGCAGCCGTCTCGGCAGACCGGAATCGATTCACAGGCGCCCGACGTGGGCGCCGTGCGGACCGAACAGGCTCCTGCGCCTGAACCCATCGCCCGAGCCTTCGACCGCCACAGCCAATGTTGTGCCGGCAGATACCTCGACGTCAACGCGGCCTCCAGCCAGCGCGCCGGCGCCACAGGTCGAACAGGATGCTGCTCCCCTCGCCAAGCCGGCGCCGGCGCCTGTCGTTGCAACGGCCCCGGCCCAGCCGACGCCTGCTCCAGCGACTTCAGCAGTTCCGTCAGCCGCCTCGCCGGTCGGCCTTTGGTCGACCGAGGAGAAAGAGGGTAAGGTCCGGATCGAGCCATGTGGCCCCAATCTTTGCGGGTATTCTGTGGACGCGAGGTCGAGCCACAATGGCGAACAGGTCCTGATCAATATGAAGCCCGGCAAGGACGCAAAATGGCATGGACGAATTCACGACCCCAAGACCGGCAGCAATTATGATTCGACGATCGCGCTGAAGGGCCCGGAATTCCTGCGCGTTCAGGGCTGCGCCTTCGGCGGCATGTTCTGCGGCGCCCAGACCTGGAGCCGGCTGAACTAAAGCATGATCCGGAAAAGTGGGCACCGGTTTTCCGAAAAGATCATGCTCAAACAAAAAGATAGAGCGAGATGGCGATTCAACGAAGAGCCATCTCGCTCTAGTCTTTTGACGCGTGTTCTTGACGCGAAGCGGCATCCGTTCTGTATCGAGCCTGGTCGGATTTTCCGCTCGCATAAGCAATAACGGCAAAAGAACAGCGATCTGTGCCAGGGCCTCGTCCTCACCGGCGGGGCCTTTTTAATTTTGCCGGCGCCGCACATCCCGTTGAAGCGGACTCGGCGCGGTTCACCTCAACCCTCGCAATGTCAGTGTGACAACCCTCACAGTCCCCGAAATGCCGATGTGAGATTCTATTCGCGTCGAAACAAAGGGAAACGTCATGCCAAGCCTTCGCAAGACCATCATCGTCACCCGCATCCTGTTGCTCGCGGGAGCGTCCGCCACCACGCCTGCTGCGGCTGCAAGTTTTGATGGCGCCTGGAACGTCCAGATTGCCTCGACAAGCTCTGCCTGCGGCGGCGGAACAAGCGTCTCGATCGGGATCAATAACGGCCAGGTTGCTTCAAACAACGCGATGGTGACGGCATCGGGTCATGTCGCCGATGCCGGCAACATCCGCGTGACCTTGATCAGCGGGATCAAGCGGGCCGTCGGCTCCGGGCATCTCACAGGCACGTCAGGTTCGGGCACCTGGCGCGGCGCCTTGTGCTCAGGCACCTGGACCGCCCAGCGAATCTAATCGCGGGTGAGACAACGGCTGTTACGGCGAGGCAGCTAACCCCCGACTTGTGCGGAGTATTCCGCGTCGGTCACCTGCTCCATCCAGGTGACATAATTTCCGTCCAGCGATTCCTGCATCGCGATGTGGACCATGGCGTTGGTCGGTGAGCCGCCGTGCCAGTGTTTTTCGCCCGGCGGAATCCAAACCACATCGCCCGGCCGGATCTCGCGCACCGGTCCACCCACGGTCTGAACCCGACCTATTCCGGAGATGACGTATAACGTCTGGCCCAAAGGATGCGAATGCCAGGCCGTGCGTGCGCCCGGCTCGAAGGCCACGCGGGTCGAGACGATCCGCGCCGGGGCTTCGGCTGCTATGATCGGATCCTGCCAGACCGTGCCGGTGAAATATTCCTTGGGCGCGCGGCGCGTCGGTCGCGAGCCGGCGAGATGGACATCCATGGCGGTTCCTCCTCTTAACAGCGCAACACCCGTTTGCTGCGATTATTTCTTCGACGCCGCATAACGGGCCTTGGTTTCGGCGTTCATCGGATAAAGACCCGGCAGTACTGCTCCGTTGTTGACCTGCTCGACGATCCAGCCCTCCATTCGCTCCTGCTCGGGGCCTTCGGCCAGGATGTGGTCGAGCTGCGCTTGCGGGATCAACACGGCGCCATCCTGGTCGGCGACGATTATGTCGTCAGGAAATATGGCAACGCCGCCACATCCGATCGGTTCGCCCCAGCCGACGAATGTCAGCCCTGCGACTGACGGCGGAGCCGCGAAGCCGTCGCACCATACGGCAAGACCGGTGCCGAGCACGCCCTCGACATCGCGGACAACGCCATCGGTCACCAGCGCCGCTACCCCGCGCTTGACCATGCGTGCGCACAGAATGTCGCCGAAAATGCCGGCATCGGTGATGCCCATGGCATCGACCACGGCGATGCAGCCTTCGGGCATAGCCTCGATTGCGGTCCGCGTCGAGATCGGCGAGGACCATGATTCCGGCGTCGCCAGATCCTCCCGGGCTGGCACAAAACGTAACGTAAAGGCCGGCCCGACCAGCCGCTTCTGTCCGGGCCGCAGAGGACGCGAGCCCCGCAGCCAGACGTTTCGCAGACCCTTCTTGAGCAGAACGGTGGTGATGGTGGCGGTAGACACGCGCGAGAGGGTCGCAATCGCTTCAGGGGTCAAGGGCATCGAAATACCAGCTCCGCTAGGGATTGATCGGGCGGGCGCATCTTGCGGGGCATCGGCATCGCGTCAAGGGCGCTCCTCGATGGTCGCGTGACAAGCACTCTATATTAAGCGAAAACCGCAAGGTCACCCCGACGAGTCCATGAGGCCATGGCCGCACAGCTCACCCCGCCCCGTCTTTTGCCGAGTGGCGACAGCGCGATCACGGTGGAATTCAGTCGCAACATCGATGATGCGGCAAACCAGCGGGTGCTGGCGCTCGATCGGACCCTCGCATATGAGCCGGTCGCGGGCGTGACCGAGACGGTGCCAACTTACCGATCCCTGCTGGTGCATTATGATCCCGCGCAAATCGGCTTCGACGCGCTGAGTGAAAAACTCACCGCGCTGGCGCAGCTCCCGGTGCCACCCATGGCGAGTGCCCGGCGCTGGCGCATTCCGGTGGTTTATGGCGGCGAACATGGAATCGATCTTGAGGACGTCGCCAAGACGCTTAATTCCACGCCGGATGATATCGTGGCCCGGCATGTCTCCGGCGACTACCGTGTCGCCATGATCGGCTTTACGCCCGGATGGTCCTACCTCAGCGGTCTTGAGGATTCACTGCATATGCCGCGGCGACAAAATCCGCGCCTGCTGACACCGGCCGGCACCATTTCGATCGGGGGCGTGCAGACCGGCGTGCAATGTCTCGCCGGCCCGAGCGGCTGGCATCTGCTGGGACAGACCGCCGTCAGGACCTACCAACTGCATCGCGATCCGACTTTCCTGCTGGAACCCGGCGATCGCGTCACGTTTTCTCCTGTGGATGCCAAAACCTTCGCGGAACAGGACCGCGCTGCGGAACGGGGCGAGATCGTCGCCGAATTGATCACTTCATGAGCAAACTGGACATTTCAGCCATCGGTCCGGCGAGCTCGGTCCAGGACGGCGGCCGGCACGGCGGGCAGCGCTACGGCCTGACGCCCAGCGGTGCGATGGATCGGCTGGCGCTCGCCGCGGCGAATTGTCTGGTCGGAAACGCCCCCTTCACTGCAGTCATCGAAATCGGCCCGTTTGGTGCCGCGTTCACGGCGCGCGAAGGCGCGGTTCGCGTCGCGCTCGCAGGAGCGCCGCGCAATGCGGAGATCGCGGACCGTGCCGTGGCGTTCGAAGA
>JAJYAH010000140.1 GCA_021779635.1 Pseudomonadota bacterium
CACCTGATCCGGGTCGAACGACATGCCGACGGCGGGTCCGCGATAGGAGGCGAGAACCTCCACCATCCGCGCCACCAGTTTGCGGTCGCCGTCGAAATGGCTCTTGACCTCGATCACCAGCGGCACCCGGCCCGCGACCAGCGCGCAGAGGTCGCCGAGTGACACCATCCGCTCGGAGGTATCCTTGAACCTGACCGCCTTGAGTTCGGCCGCGGTCATGTCGAGCAGGGCGCCGCTGCCCTCGGCGAGGCGGCCCAGCGCATCATCATGATGCACCATCGCCTCGCCATCGGCGGTGAGCTGGATATCGCATTCGATGCCAAAACTGCCATCGATCGCAGCCTGAGCCGCGGCCGGCATGTTTTCGATGATGCCGCGCGCGCGATCGTGCAGGCCGCGATGGGCCACTGGCCGCGCCGTCAGCCAGTCGGGCGCGCGCACCGGGGTCTCCCCGTTACGAGACCTCGAATATCCCTTCGACCTCCACCGCCGCGTCGGCGGGAAGCGAAGCAACGCCGACCGTGGTGCGGGCGTGGCGGCCCTTGTCGCCGAACGCGGCGACCATCAGGTCCGACGCACCGTTGAGCACCTTCGGCCCGTCGAGAAAGTCCGGCGCCGAATTGACAAAGCCGCCGAGCCGGACCACGCGAACCACCTTGTCGAGGTCGCCGAGTGCTGCCTTGATCTGTGCCAGCAGGTTGATGGCGCAACCGCGCGCTGCCGCGTTGCCTTGCTCGACGGTGACGCCGGCACCGAGCTTGCCCTTGGCAATCAGCTTTCCTTCCGGATTGACGCAAACCTGGCCGGACACGAACAGCAGATTTCCGGAGCGCACAAAACCGACGTAATTAGCCACCGGGCTTGCGGGCTCATGCAAGACCACGCCCTGTGCCGCAAGTTTCTGCTCGATCGTACCGGCCATCTTTCGTCCCCATTTGATTTCAATTCGCGCCCGATGCAGGCGATCGGACCGGCTTTGTTTCGCGCATCGCGCAGCTACATGCAAGCGACGGCGGATCGGTGACGAATGTCGTCGTTGGTGGCCTATTGGGCCGGAACAAGCCAAAAAACATCTGCCGCCGGCCGGCAATTCGTACTTTTCCGTGAAGTGGCCCTAGTTGCGGCGCAATACGCACGTCATTAATGTGACAACTCCAAGCCGAGGAAAAGACATGACTCGCTCGTTCCGGATTTCACCCCGTGATGTCAGGTCGCTGATGCTGACGGTCGCCGTTGCCGCGGTGGGGTCCGGTTTTACCGGCTGTGGGGCAGTCGCGGCGACCAGCAGCCCGGCGAGCAGCCCGTTTCTCGCGCATCAGGCGCTTTACGAACTCAGCCTTGTGAAGTCGCGCGGCTCGAGCTCGATCAACAGCGCGCGGGGACGCATCCTCTATAATTTTACCGGCAGCGCCTGCGAAGGCTACACCTCGGAATTCCGGCAGGTTTCGGAACTGGACAGCGGCGAGGGCAAGCTCACGCTGAGCGATCTGCGTTCGACTTCCTGGGAAGACGGCGCGGGCAAGAGCTATCGCTTCAAGATCGAGTCACGGATGAACGAGACCGATTCGAGCCCGGTCGACGGCGTCGCGGAGCGGACCGGCGATCATGTCACGGTCAAATTGAAGCAACCGGTGTCGAAGACGTTCACGCTCGACGGCAGCACGGTGTTCCCAACCGAGCAGATCGAGCGCATCATCGCCGCGGCGCGCGAAGGAAAATCCGTGCTTGAGCTGACCGTCTATGATGGATCGGACAACGGCGAAAAGGTCTACAACACGCTTTCCGTGATCGGGCAGCCGATCCCCGGCGACCGCACCGTCGCGGCGCCGGACCCTTCCACCGCAAACGACATGATGAAATCGCTGACGCGGTGGCCGGTCACGGTGAGCTATTACGACCGTGACGCCAAATCCACGGACGGCGAGCAGACGCCGGTCTATTCGATGTCGTTTGAACTGTTCGAGAACGGCGTTTCGCGGGCGCTGGTGCTCGATTACAATGATTTCGTCATCTCCGGCGCGATGGGCAAATTCGACATCAAGGATACCAAGCCTTGTAAGTGAGCTTCGCCGGTCGTTCCGGGGCGACGTGAAACATCGAACCTGGAATACTGGTCGCTTCCTGCCATCCTGGAATGACGGCTTCAGACTACTTCTGCTGTGGCTTCTCCGGTCCGTCATAGGCAATGCCCCTGATCACCGCAGCATTGCCGAATTTCTTGCGCAGATCGTCCATCGCGCGTTCGGCATGAGCCGAACGGCGGTCGAGCATGTCGGTGTCGTCAGCCAGCGATCCCGGCCGCAGGGCGCTGACGCCGGTGCCCATCAGCCGGAAAGCGGTGCCGTCGATTTCCCTTGCCAGCATCTCGCGGGAAACCGCGAAAATCTTCGCAGCCAGTTGCGTCGGGGCGTGGATCGATTGCGAGCGGGTGCGCTGCCTGAAATCGGCCGTCTTCAATTTCAGTGTGATGGTCAATCCCGAAAGATCGCCGTTCTTGAGTCGCATCGACACATTCTCCGACAGCCGCCACAGCAGCTTTTCGAGGGTGGCAAAATCGCGGATGTCGGTCTCGAACGTGGTCTCGCTGGAGATGGTCTTGGCGCCGCGATCGGGCACGACGCGGCGATCATCGATGCCGCGGGCCAGCCGCCACAACCTGCGGCCCTCCGTCGAAAGCTGCTTCATCAGCGTCATTTCGTCGGCGCGTTGCAGATCGGCGATGGTGCGAAAGCCGTGCTGCGACAACCGCTCCTGGGTCGCAGGTCCGACCCCGAAGATGAATCCCACCGGCTTGTCGGCCAGCATCGCACGTGCCTCGATCTGATCGAGGGCCGCAAAGCCGCGCGGCTTGTCCATGTCGGACGCGATCTTGGCCAGGAATTTGTTGCAGGACAGCCCGACGGAAACCGTGATGCCGATGCCACGCTCGACCTCGCGGGCGAACCGCGCCAGCACTTTCGCAGGGATCATGCCGTGGACGCGCTGGGTGCCGGCCAGATCGAGAAACGCCTCGTCGATGGAAAGCGGCTCGACCAGCGGGGTCAGCGCCTGCATGGCATGACGCACCTCGCGGCCGACCCTGACATATTTCGCCATGTCGGGCCGGATCACGATCGCGGATGGGCACAGCGCCAGCGCCTTGAACATCGGCATCGCGGAGCGCACCCCATACGTGCGGGCGATGTAGCAGGCCGCCGATACCACGCCGCGCTTGCCGCCGCCGATGATGACCGGCTTGTCGGCGATTTCGGGATTGTCGCGCTTTTCCACGGTGGCGTAGAACGCGTCGCAATCGATATGGGCCACGGCGAGCGAGGGCAACGCCGGGTGACGAACGAGGCGGGGCGAACCGCACGCGGCGCATCGCGTGGCCGCAATATCGAGATCGCCGAGACAGTCCCGGCAAAAGCAGGTCGGCCCGGCGAGTTCTGGCGCGGTAGCGCTCACGGCGCGCCGCGCCCGGTATGGCCCTCATCCAGCGCGTCGCGCGCGGCCGCGATCGTGGTCGGGTCGAGCTTCGAGGCGGCCGCGAATGCCCTCACGGTTCCGTCATCGCGCAGGATGAATTCGAGCACGCTGGCAAGAAAATGCGGATCGGCGGCGGCCGAGCGCAACGTCTCCGGGCCGATCCCGGTTTCGGCCAGAAACAGGCCGAGACGCTCGGGGTCACCCGCGATGAAGGAAAGCGCCTGAACCGCCACGATTTCAGATACTTCGCGGGGGTTGTGAGTGCGCTTTGTCATCACTGGTGTTTGCCTTTCCGTAACTTATGGTCTCTATTTTGGAACCATCATGCCCGAGTCTCTGGAACGTGTTCAAGCAAGCGGAAACCGGTAGCCGTGTAGACGAGGCTTCGTCTTAACGGGATAGAGCGAATCTTCGGGCAAACTGCGGCTTCGTTATTGAACGCAGTTTGGGTAATGCGGTGTGTCTTGCTCATCTCGCAGGTGGGTTTCTTGATTTCGGATTGGAGGGGCGGGATGGCAAAAACCGTCCTGATCGTGGAGGACAACGAGCTCAATATGAAGCTCTTTCGCGATCTGCTGGAGGCGCACGGCTATCAGACATCCGGTACCAGCAACGGTTTCGAGGCGCTCGATCTCGTCCGTAAGCTTCGTCCCGATCTGATCCTGATGGATATTCAGCTTCCCCAGGTATCCGGCCTCGAGGTCACGCGCTGGATCAA
The DNA here is from genome assembly GCA_021779635.1 of Pseudomonadota bacterium. The sequence continues at coordinate 4,187 of JAJYAH010000140.1, forward strand.
GGACGATCCGGAGCTGCGCGCCATTCCGGTGGTCGCGGTCACCGCCTTTGCCATGAAGGGTGACGAGGAACGCATCCGCGAGGGCGGCTGCGAAGCCTATTTGTCCAAGCCGATCTCGGTCGGCAAATTTATTGAAACTGTTCGACGATTTATCGGGTAGGGGAGAATTTCGATGTCCGCGCGCATTCTGGTCGTCGATGACGTCGCCGCCAACGTCAAGCTTTTGGAAGCGCGGCTGTCGGCGGAGTATTTCGATGTCCTGACCGCGTCCAATGGTGCCGAGGCGCTCCAGATCTGCGCGCGCGCCGAATGCGACATTATCCTGCTCGACGTCATGATGCCCGATATGGACGGCTTTGAGGTTTGCCGGCGGCTGAAATCCAATCCGGCCACCCATTTCATTCCGGTGGTGATGGTCACCGCACTCGACAGCCCCTCCGACCGCGTGCGCGGCCTCGAAGCCGGCGCCGACGATTTCCTGACCAAGCCGGTGTCCGACATCGTGCTGATCGCGCGGGTGCGTTCGCTGACCCGGCTGAAGATGATGACCGACGAACTGCGGATGCGCGCCATCACCTCGCTTGAGATCGGCGTGCAGGCGCCGGAGCGAAATGCCGTGGCCGACGCCGGCAAGGACGGACGCATCCTGCTGGTCGATGACCGGCCGTCGTCCTACGAACGGCTGGCGCCGGTGCTGAGCACCGAGCACACCGTCGATGTCGAGACCAATCCGGCCGAAGCCGTATTTCATGCTGCCGATGGCAACTACGATCTGCTGATCGTCTCGCTCGGCCTGGATAATTTCGATGGCTTGCGGCTCTGCAGCCAAGCGCGGTCGCTGGAACGCACCCGACAGGTGCCCATTCTCGCGATCGCCGATGCCGACAACAATGCGCGATTGCTTCGCGGCCTCGAGATCGGCGTCAACGATTACCTGCTGCGCCCGGTCGACAAGAACGAGTTGCTGGCGCGCGCGCGTACCCAGATTCGCAAGCGGCGCTATACCGACCATCTGCGCGACAACGTGCAAAATTCCATCGAGATGGCGATCACCGACGCGCTCACCGGCCTGCATAACCGCCGTTACATGGAGAGCCATCTGGCGTCGCTGGCCGAGCAGGCTTCGACCCGCGGCAAACCGTTGGCGCTGATGATGCTCGACATCGATTTCTTCAAGGCGATCAATGACAATTACGGACATGATGCCGGCGACGACGTGCTGCGTGAATTCGCGGTCAGGATCCGCAAGTCGATCCGCGGGATCGATCTCGCCTGCCGCTATGGCGGCGAGGAGTTCGTGATCGTGATGCCGGAGACCGATCTGCATGTCGCGGGCATGGTGGCGGAACGGCTGCGGCGTTCGATCGCCAGCGAACCATTCGCGGTCAACAAGGGAACCAAGCGCATCGAGGTCACGATCTCGATCGGGCTGTCGACCCTGGACCGCAAGGGCGAGTCGGTCGGCGATGTGCTCAAGCGCGCCGACACTGCGCTTTACCGCGCCAAGCACGATGGCCGCAATCGCGTGGTGGCGACGGCGGCGTAACGGTTCTCATGCGGACGCGCGCATTTTCGCTCGCCCTTGCTTCACTGCCTCATATGCCAGCCGCTTGAACTCGAACGAGAACGGATGAACGAACGCCATCTGGCGCTGCGCCATCATGACGCCGGCCATGTTCCGCTTCGGGGAGATCCACCACTGCGTGCCCGCGACGCCGCCCCAATAGAGTTCGCCGGAAGCATCGGGATGGTCGAGCGGCCCAGGCTTCACGATCAATCCGCCGGCGAGCGTATGCGCCTTGCCGGGCTGTTCTCCCATCATGGCAAAGCGGATCCACTGGCCGTCAGGCAGTTGGTTGGTCATCATCAACGCAATCGTCTCCGGCTTGAGCAGGGTTGGCCCGCCGGGCAGGAGGCCTCGGATCAACGCCACCATATCGGGCAGCGTTGAAACCAGGCCACCACCGCCGTTGAGCCTCGCGATGGGGCGCAGATAGGCGCCGGGAAAGGGCGCGTCGTCGGTCCGGGTGAGGCCCGGCTTCATCGGGTCCATCAGGTCCGCACCGGCGTAATACGCCACGAGTCGGTTCTGATCCTTCTCCGGAACGACGAAACCGGTATCGACCATGCCGAGCGGGTCGAGGATGCGTGCCTTGATGAATTTATCGAAGGGCTGGCCACTGATGATTTCGATCAGCCTTGCCATCACATCGATGGCGAGCGAGTATTCCCACGACGTCCCCGGATGATAGATCAGCGGCAGACCGGCCAGCACATCCACCATGTCAGCCAGAGTGGTATTGGGATTGTGCACGCCGCGCTCGTTGAGGGCCTTGAAGATGGTCGAGCCAGGATCGAAAAAGCCGTAGCTCAGCCCTGCACGGTGGCTCAGCAGATGACGGATGGTGATCGATCGCTTGGCCGGCTCGGTGTCGTCCAGCGAAGTCGCCCCCGGACGCAGCACCCTTCGGTTCGCAAACTGCGGCATGAACTTCTCGATTGGATCATCGAGCTGGAATTTGCCTTCCTCGAACAGCAACAGTGCGGCGCAGGATGTGACCAGCTTGGTATTGGAGAATACGCGGAAGATATGGTCCGCGCGCAACGGCGTCTGCGCCTCCTTGTCGGCCCACCCGACGCAGCTCACGTCCACCAGATCGCGGCCGACCAGCACCGCCGAGGAAATCCCGGACAGCAGGTTGCCGTCGATGTACCGTTGCATAGCCGCGCGTGCCGGTTTGAAGTCGTAACCGCCGGCGCTCACTTTCAGGTCTTCCACCGTTATTGCCTCCCTGCCGCAGCTTCGCGACGCCCCCCTCATCTCGGGGTGGGCGCAACAGAAAACGGGGCCCAGGGCCCCGTCCACATCCGTCATCGGCTCAAGTGCCGCTTACTTGATCTTGGATTCCTTGAACTCGACGTGCTTGCGCGCGACCGGGTCGTACTTCTTCTTCACGAGCTTGTCGGTCATGGTGCGCGAATTCTTCTTGGCGACGTAATAGAAGCCGGTATCCGCCGAGGAAACGAGCTTGACCTTGATGGTGACCGCTTTGGCCATGTCAGAACCTCAAATATGCAGGGAAATCGAGCGCTGGCCCATCAGGCCCGCATTTGCGGCGCAACCTAGCTCCTGATGGCCCAAAGTCAAGGTTTTGCAGGCTGGTGACCGCACGATTCCCGGCGATTAACCCTCAAAGAACCGGTTTTTCGGCCGTGGCAGGCCGAGGTTTTCCCGCAAGCTCCGGCCCTCATATTCGCGGCGGAAGATCCCGCGCCGCTGCAGTTCCGGCACCACTCTGTCGACGAAGTCGTCGAGCCCGGCCGGCAGGTAGGGGAACATGATGTTGAAGCCGTCGCAGCCTTCGGTGGTCAGCCATTCCTCCATTTGGTCGGCGATAACGGCCGGCGTGCCGACGAATGACAGCCCGCCATAGCCGCCGACCCGCTGGGCGAGCTGGCGGACCGTGAGCTTGTCGCGCGCGGCGACATCGACCAGCCGCTGACGGCCGCTCTTGCTGGCATTGGTTTCCGGGATGGGCGGCAGTTGGCCGTCGGGATCAAAGCCCGATGCATCGGTGCCCAGCATGACCGAAAGCGACGCAATCGCGCTGTCGTAATGCACCATGCTGTCCAGCTTGGCGCGTTTTTCGCGGGCTTCCTCGACGCTGTCGCCGACCACGACGAAGGCGCCGGGCAGGATCTTCAGGTTGTTTCGATCGCGGCCAAGCCGGTCCATGCGGCCCTTGATGTCGGCATAGAGCTTTTGCCCGTCGCTGAGGCTGCCGCCGCCGGTGAACACGGCCTCGGCGGTCTCCGCGGCGAGTTGCCGGCCATCGTCGGATGCGCCGGCCTGGACGATCACCGGCCAGCCCTGCACCGGGCGGGCGATGTTGAGCGGTCCGCGCACCGAGAGATATTTCCCCTTGTGGTTGAGCACGTGCATTTTGGCGGGATCGAAATAAAGCCCCTGTTCGACGTCGCGCACGAAGGCGTCGTCGGCGAAGGAATCCCACAGGCCGGTCACCACATCGTAGAACTCCCGCGCCCGGCGATAGCGCTCGGCGTGCTCCATGTGATCGTCGAGCCCGAAATTCAGCGCCGCGTCCGGATTGGAGGTGGTGACGATATTCCACCCCGCGCGGCCATTGCTGATGTGATCCAGCGAGGCAAAGCGGCGGGCGACATGATAGGGCTCGTCGAAGGTGGTCGAGCCGGTCGCGATCAGCCCGATATGCTCGGTGACGCTGGCGAGCGCCGACAACAGCGTGAACGGCTCGAACGACGTGACGGTGTGGCTGCGCTTGAGTGCATTGACCGGCATGTTGAGCACGGCCAGATGGTCGGCCATGAAAAAGGCGTCGAATTTTCCGGCCTCGAGTTTCTGGATCAGCCGCTTGATGTGCGCGAAATTGAAATTGGCATCCGGCCATGCGCCGGGATAGCGCCACGCCCCGGTATGAATGCTGACCGGCCGCATGAACGCGCCGAGCCGCAATTGACGTTTTGCCATCGCCTCATTCCGTGTTGGTTGTCGTTGGGTTGGAGATAGGAATGCCCCGGCCTAAAGGCATCATGCCGGGATGAGAAGAATTTTGCGATTTGAAGCTCGTTTCAGATGGAAATGATCTACCACTGTCATTCCGGGATGCGCCTCTTGGCGCAGGCCCGGAATCCATACTCCCTGCTTGAATTTCGCAAGGAGGTCGACGCAACAAGCCATCGCGGGCGCAGGGGCTATGGATTCCGGGCTCGCGCTTCGCGCGCCCCGGAATGACGGAAGAGGGTACATCACGCGCGGTCGAGCCAAAGACGATAATCTCACATAGATCCGCACTCCCGCGGCGCGCTACGCCCGAGTCGTGCATGAATTCTCCGCCCAACAAAGGGCGTGGGGAATGCCGGGTGCCCGTTGCACCCGCAGCCGCGTGCGCAAGTGTAGAAAGCACACGCGTTAGTCACCACGGTCGCACCGGGACACCCGGCATTCCCGCACGCGATGGTTTTAACAGCTTATTTCGCGCTCTCCCAGGTGACCGGGCTTTCTTGCCACCTTCGCCTCGCGGAGTCGCCTCTGCGAAACTTGACGCCAGCGTCGGGGCGTCGGGACCACACGACTTCACCGTCCGCAAGGAAAGCGCTCTCGTCAGCAGCGCCGCTCGCGTCCATCGCATCCCGCACCCTACGTCCGTGACGATCGCGAAACGCCCCTTTGTGTAGGCCGGGACGGCGAGGGATATGCAGGTGATTTGGGTCCGGGGTCAAGAGAAATTCGGTAAATCCGAAATAGATCATCTTTGAGGTCTGGCCACTGAAAATCGCTCGGTGAGGCTCCTACCCCAAACGGAGCGACGGGTTGTGGAGACGTTTTGAGCGCGTAGCCCGCATGAGCGCCGCGAGATGCGGGAAACCGGAAAATCAGAAGACCCGGATGTCGCTACGCTCATCCGGGCTACGCTTGCTACCTCGCCGCTTGGGGCGCCTTAAATTCAGCAATTGCCAACCTATCGAATTATAAATCGACAGCCGAGTTTTTGGGCGCTATCGACCTTATGAAGTTTACGTAACTACGAAATCAATGAATTACGGCCGCAGGCGTGTTGACTATCAGCAGCACCATTCGATGCCTCCAAAGAGTCCCGCGCCGCCCCAGAATGACAGTGCACTTCACTGTCGCGTGATAAAGCCGACTAACGTTTGCTTGGCGGATTTTGTCTACCGGTCGTCATTTTGGGCCTATGGTAAGGGGCCGCATTCCTCCGATGCGCAATTGCTCATCGGGAAATCATGGCGAGGGTAGTCTGCTGTTCAAGCTACGCCCCCAGCACATCCTTTTGCATTTTGCCGCCGTAGAAATGGAAGAACGGCACCTCTGCATCGTGGCTCAAGGGGCCGGTGGCGAGGCGTTTTTCGAGTTCGTTGAGGACATTCCGGGTCATCGGATGCAGGTCGGCCAGCGGCTTCGATCCGATCTCGACCCAGACCAGTTCCACCAGTTCGGCGTCGGCGTGGATCACGCCCTGCACATGGTGGGTGATCGATGAGGCGTCCGCGGTGAAGAACCTGGTATCGAACCGCCGCACCCGGCCGGGCGGGGTGATCGCGCGCGCAATCAGGAACAGCCCGGACGGGTCAGGCAGCAGGCCCGCCTCGCTAAAAGGCTTCCAGGGGCCTTCGAGCGCCGGTGCTGCGCCATCGCTTTTGCGTCCCAGGCAAAGCCCGGTTTCCTCGCAGGCCTCGCGGATTGCCGCGACCGCCAAGGAGCGCGCCCGCGACGGCGTAATCTTCGGACTGCCCTTCACGAGATTGGCTTCGAGCGGTTTCGGGATCGGCGCGGCAACCGGAATACGGTTGTCCGTCTTGTCGACGCGGCCGCCCGGAAAGACGAATTTGCCGGGCATGAACACCACCTTGTCATGGCGTTTGCCGACCAGAACCTTCGGCGTCGCTGCCGTGCGATCGACCAGGATCAGCGTGGCGGCATCCACCGGGCGGCGATAGGGGTGATGATCGGCTTCTTTCTCGTCTTTCTCGTCTCTCTGGACTTCGCTCATCTCGCTCCCGCAACCCCTTTTGCGTTTCTTGTCGGTGATCGCTAGAGCCTCCGTTCCGATTGAATCGGAGCGGAGGCTCTATCTCTTTATTTTGACGCGTTTTCTCAACGCGAACCGGTACCCGCTTCGCCGGAAAACGCTCTGGATCTATTTTTCCGGATTTTGTTCGTCAAATCCATGCATGCGCAGCGCCCACTGCATCCCGACCACCGCGCCTTTCACCGGTTGCAACAAAGCCAAGGATGCCACCAGCGTCAGCGGCAGATAGATCGCCAGTTGCAGCGCCACCGGAGGCGAATAATTGGTTTCGATCAACAACGCCGTTGGCACCACGATGTGGCCGACGATGACGATGACGAGATAGGCGGGCAAGTCGTCGGCGCGGTGCGGCGTGAAGTCGAGGCCGCACACCGAGCAATTGTTGTCGATCTTCAGGAAAGCGCGAAACAATTTGCCTTCGCCGCAGCGGGGACAGCGGCCGCGAAAGCCGCGCTTCATCGCGGTCCACACGTCGCGTTTTTCGGCTGCCGCCGAATCCCGGGTCCAGACCCTGGTCGCGGTGCTCACGGTTTCCATGATTGGCCCTTTCTCGATTTGCCGGGCTTGGTCTTGCCGGGCTTGCGGTCTTTGCGGCGCGGGGCGAGGCCCGGACCAGCTTTTGCCTGCGGGTTCGATTTGCCCTTCGCACTGTCGTTGCGCGCGGCGTCGCGCCTTTTGCCGCGCGGCGCCACGTGGCCTTCGGACAACAGCTCGAACCGCAACGCGCCTGCTACCGGGGCCGCTTCTACCAGACGAACATCGACGACGTCACCCAGCCGATGCATGGCACCGCTGCGCGAGCCGACCAGCGCGTGGCGCGTCTCGTCGTAGTTGAAATATTCGGTGCCCAGCGTGCGGATCGGGATCAGGCCGTCGGCGCCGGTATCGCTGAGTTTGACGAACAGTCCGGCGCGGGTAACGCCGGAGATGCGGCCCTGAAAACTTGCCCCGATGCGGTCGGCGAGAAAATGCGCAATCAGCCGGTCGGCGGTTTCGCGCTCGGCCTTCATGGCGCGGCGCTCGGTGATGGAGATTTGCGCGGCCACCTCGTTCAACGTTTCCACCGTCTCGGTCTCGGGAAGCGCGCCTTCGCC
>JAJYAH010000911.1 GCA_021779635.1 Pseudomonadota bacterium
GGTATAGCCGCGCTCCATCCAGTCCTCAAGCGCGTGAGTCTGCAGGTCGCGCCCGCCCCTGACCAGGGCCAGCCAGAAATAGGCGGCGCCGATATTGGGTTCCAGCGCGTGCTGTTCGAAGAACATCCATTGTAGCGCTTCGGCGCGTTCGACCCGCGATTCCGGGGCGAGCGAAGTGCCGCCGGCGACATACCAGAGAATGGCGTTGGATTCGGCGAGGTAGCGCCCCTCGGCGACTTCGAGCAGCGGCACCTGTCCGCTCGGATTCTTCGCGAGAAAATCCGGCGTGCGGCTCTCGCCGCGCAGAATGTCGATCTCGATCGCCTGGTAGGGTGCGTTGAGCAGCGCCAGCGCAAGGCGGACCTTGTAGCTGTTTCCGGAACGCTGCATTGAATAGAGCTTGTACATCTCGAAAATGGTTCGACCGGTTGGACGGGCGTCGCGCGTCGAGGGAAGTTAATCTTGTCCCCCCGCAACACGGCTAAACAATGATGCGGATGCGGATGCGTCGCAAGGGCCGAATGTGGAAAAGGTCTAAAACCCTACCGCACTGCAACCGCGCGGAAGATCGAGCGCGCGAACGAAGCGGCTCATATGGCGGAGAGCCTGCTTTCAGGAAGATTCAAATTCCCGTGAGAGAGCCGGCGGGGCCGACACCGGCAGCGCTTCCGGAACGATCGAGGGAGGATCGTAAATCGTCGAGATCTGCTCCGGCCGCGGCCGAGAGGCGATGTCGGTCATGCGTGCGATGGCAATCCAGCACGCTGCCGCAACGGCGATCCCGGCGATGACGTCAACAACGTAGTGGCTTCCATAGGCCGGCGTGGCCATCAGCAACAAGCCGTTCAGTGCCAGCGCTATCCATCGCACGCCGCTCACGCGCCAGAGCGCGGCGGAAAACAGAACGCCGAGCGCGGCATGCAGACTCGGAAACGTGATGATCCCTTCGGAATTCAATCCGTAGACCGTATGCAGCGTGCCGTCGCGAAGTCCGAGGAACACCGGCCAGCTGTTCGATGACGCCGGCAGAAAGCCATTCGCGCTCTCCGGCTGAATAGCGAGGAATAGCCAGGGCCCCGCTGCCGGATAGATCGCGGAGAGCGCAATGATGATCAGGGTCGTTGCGATAAACGCGCTAATGAACGTGCTCAGCCGGGCGAGTTGTCCGGCTATTCCGAGGACGAGCACGGTGGTCACCGTTTGCACCGCGAAGCTCAGATAGGCGACGGCCAATACGTTCTGCAGTCCGGGATGCGATGAGACAAAGGCGAGCAGCTCTGTCCAGTCGATACCGAGGTGGCGGTCCCATGCCTCCAGCGCGGCATCCCGCAAGGGAAAGCCGGAGGTCGCTGCGATATAGGACAGCGGTGCGGCTACCGCAGCGAAGCCGGTTATATGTGACGTGCTGGAGAGGATCGCCCCCAGCCGCTCTTCATTGCGGGCAGATCGATAATACCAGCCGGCGGCGGCGAGCAGGGCGGTGGCGGCCGTCGGAAGCAGAAAGGATCCCGCGTTTAATTCAAAAGCTCCTATCGACGCGAAGCCTGCGACAGCCATCGCGATGATACCAATCGTCGTCCAGACTGCGAGATCGGTCCGCGCCAGATAACCGAGGCCGGATTTCATGAATCGACGTTCCCGCGTGCTTTCCAGGGAGTGCCAACCCATAGCAAGGTGATCTTTGCAGAACGTTAATCCGCGATCCGGCCGGGGCGGGAAACTGCGGAAAAACTGCGGTTTTTTGCTTGCCGCTGCACCGCAACAGTCCTAGAAACACCGGGCGCTTTGTGCGCCTTTTTATCAAAAACCGGAGATGATGATGCCGTTCCTGTCCGCCGCGCTCGATCGTGTGAAGCCGTCCGCGACCATCGCGGTAACGGATAAAGCGCGCGAGCTCAAAGCGGCTGGGCGCAATGTCATCGGCCTTGGCGCGGGCGAGCCGGACTTTGACACGCCCGCCAACATCAAGCTGGCGGCGATCCACGCCATCGAGGCCGGCAAGACCAAATACACGGCGGTGGACGGTATTCCCGAACTGAAGCAGGCGATCATCGCCAAGTTTGCCCGCGAGAACGGTCTCACCTACAAGCCGAACCAGATCATCGTTGGCACCGGCGGCAAGCAGGTGCTTTACAACGCATTGATGGCCACGATGAATCCGGGTGACGAGGTTATCATTCCCGCGCCCTATTGGGTCAGTTATCCGGAAATGGTGGCGCTCGCCGGCGGGGAATCGGTGCCGGTCGTATGCACGGCGGCGCAGGGTTTCAAGCTGCAGCCCGATGCGCTTGAAAAGGCGATCACGCCGAAGACCAAGTGGATCATTCTCAACTCGCCATCGAACCCGACCGGCGCCGCCTATACGCGTGCCGAGTTGAAAGCGATCACCGACGTTCTGGTGAAGCATCCGCATGTCTGGGTGATGACCGACGACATGTATGAGCATCTGGTCTATGACGACTTCGTGTTCGCGACGCCGGCGCAGGTCGAGCCGCAATTGTACGATCGTACGCTGACCGTGAACGGCGTATCGAAAGCCTATTGCATGACCGGCTGGCGTATCGGCTATGCCGGCGGCCCCGCGGCGCTGATCAAGGCGATGGCGACGATCCAGTCGCAGTCGACATCGAACCCGTCGTCGATCGCCCAGTGGGCCGCGGTCGAAGCGCTCAACGGTCCGCAGGATTTCATTCCGGCGAACAACAAGGTGTTCAAGGAGCGCCGCGACCTCGTGGTGTCGATGCTCAATCAGGCCAAGGGAATCGATTGTCCGCGGCCCGAGGGCGCCTTCTACGTCTATCCGTCCTGCGCG
>JAJYAH010000912.1 GCA_021779635.1 Pseudomonadota bacterium
ATCGCCAGCGCGTGACTATCATTCTCGGCGATATGATCGGTCACGCCGCTGACGCGGCTGTGCATCTCCGCGCCACCGAGCGGTTCGATATCGATCACCTCCCCGGTCGCGGCGAACACCAATTGCGGGCTGCCGAGGAACATCGCCCCCTGATTGCGCACGATCACCACTTCATCGCACAACGCGGGAATGTACGCCCCGCCCGCGGTCGAGGGTCCGTGAACGATGGCGATCTGCGCGATATTCGCTGCCGACATCTTCACCTGATTGTACATGATCGATCCGGCCTGCCCTTCGTCCGGAAAGATATTGGCAATGTCCGGCAGGAAGCCACCGCCTGACTGCACCATGGTGATGCAGGGCAGCCGGTGCTGCCACGCAAACAATTGGGCGCGGGTATGCTTCTTCGTCGTCATACCGAACAGCGTCCCGCCCTTGACGGTGGCGTCGTTGACGATGAGCATGCAACTGCGGCCGGAGACCTGTCCAACCCCGGTAATAATCGTCGCACCCGGAGGAACCCCCTCGTACATCCCCTCGCCGGCTAAGTGGCCGAATTCAAGAAATGGCGAACCGGGATCGAGCAGGGCGGCAATGCGTTCGCGCGGCAGCAGCTGCCCGCGCGATTTATGCAGGGCACGAGCCTTGGCGGAACCACCCTGATTGGCGTGCATTCGGCGCTTCTGAAGATCGCCGATCCGTTCCAGATAATGCGCCCGATTGAGCTTGAACTCATCGGATCCGGTCGCGACTGCGGATTTTATCGCGGTCAATTGGCTGTCCCCGAATCGCTCGCAACCCCTAAACCCCGGGTTTCATCGTCATTGTAATTTTCTAACATTTGTTCGTTTTCGAACGATTGTTAGGTTGAAATCCTAGACGCTTCTGCCTAAGGATAGCAAGCAGTTGTTGCCGCCGGACCGACAGCCGGCTGCCTCGCAAAACAAGGAGGTTCGCATGGGAGTTTTCCAAGGCTTCTGTCCGGCGGCGGAGTTCCGACATGGACTTTGATCTTACGCACGAGCAGCGGCAGATTTACGAATACGGCGATATGGTTGCGAAGCAATTCGATCGCAAATACTGGATGGAATGCGCTGACAAGCACGCATTCCCTCAAGCCCTTTACAGCAAGGTCGCGGAGGATGGCTTCGTCGGAACGATGGTGCCTGAGGAATATGGCGGGTCGGGACAAGGCATGGTTGAGATGCACCTGTTCCTTGAAGGATTGTCAAACAATGGCATTCCACTGCTCAATCTTGTCGTAGGTGCCGCGATGAGTTTGGGATTCATGGCCAAATACGGCAGTGAGGCGCAGAAGATGCGCTATCTGCCCGATGCGTGCAGCGGTAAGACCCGCTTTTGCTTCGCAATCACTGAGCCTGACGCAGGAACCAACACGATTCGCACTTCTACGATGGCAAAGAAACGCGGCAATCGCTTTGCGTTGAGCGGTCAGAAGACATTTATCACCGACGCCGACGGCGCCGACTACGCCCTGGTGGTAACGCGAACGATGGCGCACACCGAGGTTCAGAAGAAAACCGATGGCTTCACCCTCTTTGTGGTCGACCTGAAAGCCAAGGGTGTGGAGAAGCAATACATTCCGGTGAGTATTCCAGCCCCGGAAACACAATGGCAGCTGTTTTTCGACGAAGTCGATCTCGGGCCGGAGGACATTGTCGGCGAAGTCGACAAGGGATTCGGAATTTTGTTCAAAAGCCTCAACCCCGAGCGCATCCTCGTCGGTTCGATTTCCTGCGGCCTCGGCCGCTATGCCCTGAACCGGGCAGTAGAATACACCAAGGAGCGGCGGGTTTTCAACAACGTGCCAATAGGTTCTTATCAGGGCTTGCAGCATCCGCTGGCAAGCGCCCGCACCGATGTTGAGTTGGCGTCGCTGATGACGTTGAAGGCCGCCTGGATCTTCGATCAGGGCCGCGAAGCCGGCGAATTCTCCAACATGGCCAAGCTCGCTGCCGCCGATGCTGGCATCAAGGCCGTTGATACTGCACTGCAGTGCTTCGGTGGCAACGGCTTTACCAAAGAATACGGTATCTTCGATATCTACCCGCTGGTGCGGTTGCTGAAGACCGCCCCACTCAATCGCGAAATGATCCTCAATTACATCGGCGAGCATGTGATGGGCTTACCTCGCAGCTATTGAAGTACCACCCGAAAAGCAACGACGAATTTCCAAGATCGCGCTCAATCAGGAAAATTATCTGCAATGGCTTTCATGAAGTCCGATGTGTCCGTTACGAGCGAAGAGTATCGCCGCAACCGGGACGCTTACGACGTGAGAATCGCCGATCTGCATGAGCGCCGTGCGGCGGCACGGCTGGGTGGCCCGGAGCGTGCCCGTCAGTTGCACAAGGAGCGCAAGCAGTTGCTGCCGCGCGAACGGATCGCCGCTCTGCTCGATCCCGGCTCGCCGTTCCTCGAATTTTGCCAGCTTGCGGGCGAAGGCATGTATGACGGCGTGCCGCCTGGCGGCAGCATTATTACTGGCGTCGGGATGATATCGGACCGTGCCTGCATGATCATCGCCAACGACGCCACGGTGAAGGGCGGCACCTATTACGGTGTCACCTGCAAGAAGCACGTTCGTGCGCAGAAGTTCGCCTGGCAGCATCGTCTGCCCTGCGTCACCATGGTGCAATCCGGCGGCGCCAATCTGCCGGATCAGCCCAACATCTTTCCCGACGACGGGCAGTTTGGATCGATCTTTTACAACCAGATCCGGATGTCGAGCGAGGGGATCGCGCAAATCGCGATCGTCCATGGACCATCGACCGCCGGCGGCGCTTATAT
>JAJYAH010000141.1 GCA_021779635.1 Pseudomonadota bacterium
GCGAGGGGGGAAATCCCCCTCGCACTCCCCCTGCCGGAACTCAAACCAATCCCCATCCAATCCGGCCAGACTGATGCATTTTTTCTCCGGCCTGTTGATGTACTTTTGCTCCGGCGTTGACAGTGAGAGAAGCTCTCAGAGCGAGTGGAGTTAGTTTCACGTCAGCCGTCTTCGATCACATGAACGAATCCGTCAATTCGAACAGTCCGATAGTTGCGATACCGGCGACGAGGACGCAGGCTAACCGGCGGCATACATTGGACCGAAGCCAAACGACAACATAGGAACCAAACGGCCGCTCAAGCTAAATGCGAACAAGACGTCTGTCGCTGCACGCACAATTTAGAGTGTGGTGTTCAGAGCGTCGGAAGGAAGGTCATCAGCCTGCGAGCCGTTTGAGGGCGGGCAATCCGACCGGCGGGGTGGGCTGCCACGGTACGTCGTCTTGCCAACACCGCCCTTGCCCATGACCATGATCAGGCCTCGGCCCGTCGCGGCAAACTCATCGATCATCTGGTCAATACCAGGCAAGTTCATGGATCCGATACCAATTTCTGCCGATTCGACCGGCGGCCAAGTCGAGTCCTTGTCTATAGACAGCAAGGCGCGCAATGCCTGCAGGCCGACCATGTCAAAGGCGCGAAGCGGAACCTCGTCTCGCGGCAGATTTAGCAGCGCCTCAGGGACTTGCGCGAGCGCCTGTCGCCCAAGTTCCTCCAGTGCCTTAGCAATTTTGTCGTCTGCTCCGGTGGCGTGGAACACGCCATTCACGACGAGACATTGATTGCCGAGCCCTAGTGTCTTTAGCTCCGACGACGTTCGCACAGCCTCGACGAGGGCGCTCTTTTCCGGCCGCGCCACCAGAACGAACACGGTTCTCTGTGAATCGGCCAGCGCCACCATGGCATCCCCGAAGCGCCCTTCCTGCATTTTGAGGCCCGAATGCGGACCCAGGCACGACGCACCCCGATCGTTATCTTTGAGAAATCCCGTCCATGCCTTGGGAAGGCTCAGGAGCCGCAGGGTATGTCCGGTTGGCGCAGTGTCGAAGATCACGTGATCGTAACCGGGGACATCTTCGGCGAGCAGCCCGGCGAACTCATCAAAGGCGGCAATCTCGGTAGTACAAGCGCCGGACAGCTCCTCGCGGACATTAGCGCGTTCCTCTTCGGTCGCTCCGTCGCCCATCTGAGCAATGACGCGCGCGATATAAGCTTCGGTCGCCGCAGTCGGGTCGATGTTCAAGGCCGAGAGTCCCGGTGCGTCAGTTATCGGAGAGGGATGATTCGAAAGCTTCTGGCCGAGCATCTCATCGAGGTTTGATGCCGGGTCGGTGCTCACGAGAAGGACCGACCTTCCGCTGTCGGCTAATGCAAGTGCCGTAGCACAGGCGAGCGAAGTCTTACCGACCCCGCCTTTGCCCGTGAAGAAGAGATAATAGGGCGGATCACGCAAAAGGTTCAGCATTCAATTCATCTCATCCGGCCGCGGGGTCTCACCAGGCAAGGTTTCCCCCTCTGGCCCATGCTCCAATCACAGCAGCGGCGGCCACAATCGGAGCGCATTTGAGATCCCGACACCATTTCAAGGTTCCGCAATATCAATTGTACTGAAAATGCGTTCCACGGTCCTATTCTCTTAGTGATCTTCAGGCTGCCCGCTGCGTTCGAATACCCTCGCGCACCCGTCCATCGCATCCTCAAAACTGAAATTAGTAAGCCACAGGCGCAGCGGATGGCGCTTCTTCGCAGGCTCTGGCCAGTCCTCGTACTCCATGCGCGCATGCAGGATCGCCGCATTCTTGAGGAACTGCATTTCGCCGGGCTCGAAGTCCAAGCCGAGATAATAGGCCGGATCATTTACGATGGTGTCGATCAGGTCCAGCAATTCGGTCTGGGCGGAAGTCAAACGCGGCACTTCGAGAAACCGTTGGGCGTTGCAGATATACCAACCGATGTCGAGAGTGCCGAGGCTCCCATTCTGGTTGTGCTCCGCAAAAATTAGCGGTCTGACTTGAAGCGGGTAAAATAGCAGTCAAAGTGAAAGGAGAAGATCGAAAACTAAGGACATCGGTGCATCATGAACTTCTGTGCGTGCTGGTTGAACCTGTTTGCCGACCTGCTCCGCTTTCTGGTCCTTAGTTTGCGGTCCAAAACTTCGTTGGCCGCCGAGAATCTTTTCCTGCGCAAACAGCTCGCGTTCTATCAAGAACGCAAGACCAGATCACGACGGCTCGACGATCCAGCGCGCTTGACGTTGGTGTGGCTCAGTCACTGGTTTGATTGGCGAAACGCCTTGGCCATCGTAAGACCCAAAACTTTCATCAGTTGGCACCGCAGGGGCTTCCAGCTTTTCTGGCGTTGCAAATCCCAATCCGGCCGGCCGCGGATTCCGCTGGACCTCCAACATCTGATCCGCAGGATGGCCGGCGAGAACCCCTCGTGGGGCGAGGAACGGATTGCAAACGAGCTGCTGCTGAAGCTCGGTCTGCGCGTGTCGCCACGCACAATTCGTAAGTATCTGCCAAAGCTTCCGGCACCAAGCGGAAACCCTCGCCGCGATCAGCGTTGGGCAACCTTTCTCAAGAATCACGCCGACGCGATTATCGCCTGCGACTTTTGCGTCGCAGCAACCGCCACTTTTCGAATTCTTTACGTGTTTGTGGTGATGGAACATACCACTCGCCGGATGATCCACGTCAACGCGACGGCCCACCCAAGCGCTGCCTGGACCCTCCAACAACTCCGCGAGGCCATTCCTTCAGACCACACGTACCGATTCATCATTCACGACCACGACGCCATCTTTTCCTCCGAGTTCGATGCGTCTGTGGCCGGCCTCGGCCTTGAACTAATCAAGACGCCGGTTCTCAGCCCGCAGGCCAATTCGCTGTGCGAAAGGTTAATCGGGACAATGCGGCGCGAGTGTCTCGATTGGATAATTCCTTTGACCGAGGACCATCTGCGACGAACTCTGTGGTCGTGGCTGCCGCACTACAATCGCGGCCGACCACATACTTCCTTAGGACCCGGTCTTCCCGTTCCACCCCGGCATTGTCCGGTGCAGGTGCAACGCCAGCGGCATCGCTTTGACCGGCCCAACCGCGTGGCGGCGCTCCCCGTCTTGAACGGACTTCACCATGAGTACAGCCTCCTGGACCAAGCTGCTTGACCTGGCGCAGAGTTTTTGCGGAGCACAGGAGTGTCAAATGATAAATGTGGCTGACTTTCGGATGATTATTGACACAAATGAGCCCGTGCCCTCTAGCGAGGACAACTATATGGGCGCGTCACTTCTTCTTCAGATTGCGAGAAATATTATTGATGAGCGCTTTGCCAAACTGCAAAGCCGCGACAAACCGTTGATCGCTCTGTATTGCCGTGTTGATTACATTAAGCTGAGTGATCAGATTCGTAACATCAGGTTGACTCGGCGCAGGGAGCCTTATCGCCGCCGCGATCGAATTCGTCGCGCTAATGAAACTCACCTCGGCCTCTAGCGCCGCATCGGTTACCTGGATCGCATCTTCTAATGTGCGTAAACCGTCGAGCTCGGTCAGCCAGTTATTCCATTCACCGGGATCGGCTTTTGGAAACGGACCGATATTGGCGATAGCGTCTTCCAGGGTCTGTGGGTCATTAATTCCGGTATAGATTGCCTTGATCATTAGCTGGTACGTTGGCCACTGGGCTAGCACATCATCGATTGACATAGAGGGCTTCCTCTCACGAAGTATTCGCGCGAAGAACGATTAGCCTCCGCGCCTCAGATCGCTACTTCGTCTGAGGCTGCTGGCTTTTCAGTTGCTGAATCACCGCCTGGCCAAAGACCTCGAGCTCAGAGGCCCTGGTGGTGAAAGGCGTCGGCTGCTCGAGCTCGGTGAGCTGCTGCGACAACGTCGATAGCGTCGCTTGATATTGTTGGAGCGTGTTGAAGTCCGTTGCCATCGCCTGCGCAGCTTGGGCTTCGTCTTGTCGCGCGTCGCTAAAAGCTTGATTCTCCGAAACGACGCCATCTTGAATGAAGGCCGTAATTTTTGGGGCGACGCTGGCAGACCCGGTCCCATCGATGAGATCCCCCGCCAGCTTCAGGCTTGCGGCATTCGTCGTGGTAATGATGCGACCGTACGCCAGCGTGTGTCTTACCCCAGCTGCGGGCGCAATCGGATTTACTACGTTGAGCCTGCTCTGCAGATTCTTGACGGAAGCAACATAGAATGTCTGCTCGGCCTCGATCTTTGCGGTCGATGCGGCGTTATACTCGGCTGTCAGTTGCCGAAGCTGAGTAGCTAACTGACGAGATTGCGCGTCAGCAGAGCAGCCGGCGACGACGGACACAATAACAAAGCTGGCCGCGACAATCGCCGCGGATTGCAGGTATTGAATCGTACTTGGGAAGTGGAGATTGGTCCGCATTAGTTGATCCTGCCTGCGATTACGCCGACTGCGATCGCTTGAGCAATCGCGATGATGTCAGCCGCATCCTGCGATGTGAATCCGCCTTGCTCATACTGGTCCAGGACTACCACACCGGACCGTATAACGGTTCGCCAAGCTACGTCGTTAACCTGCGAATCAAGGATAGATTCCTCGTGCGCCAGGCGCGGCCCGTTCACCGTCAAATCCACGCTTGTCCGCGTGGCAACGGCTTGCGCGATCGCCAGCTTTCTCAGTTTGACGAGGTCCGAAGTCAGCGCCAGTACCCGGCCATTCGAATGCTGAAGCTTGGGAATCAGCCGCTCTTCACGCTGCTGCTCATTGTCGGCAGCAGTCGACTTTGCCGCTTCGGCAGCAGCTTGTTCTGCGGCGTGTCCTTCGTCCGCCAGGAGCGTGATCTGGATTATGAAAGATCTGTCCGCGGGCACAATTAAGGATGGCAACTGGCCCTGGCAGGGATCGCCGGTGTCAGAGAGCAAGGCATAAGCTAGTTCGTTTTCCGCTTCTACGCGTTCATAGAGTTGGAGGCGTCGCGCGAGCTGCGACAATTTGGCCTCGGCCGCCTGCTTTTGTAGGTTTGCCAATTGAACGCCCAACGTTAGGATGTTCAGCGTAGCGCCGGGCGCGTTCGGTATGTTGAGCAAAGGCTTGTCACTGCCGGTCACATCGATCTGATCTTTGAGGATTTCATTGATTTGTCTCGTCTCAGTCTTACCATTCGCATCTACATATTGAACTTGCTTGTCCCCGGCCGCCTGCACCGCTTTTTCCAAATTCCGCAGGCCCGATCGCTTCGTGTCAGGTTTGGTTTGACCAGGCGAGGGCAACTGCGCGACTCCAGTTTCCAATACCGCGATGGTTGCATTCCAGTTCGTAACGTCTTCCTGGGCCGCTGTGACCTTTTGCTGAGCCGCCTTGATTGCCTCCTGAGCCGTATTGGCATTCTGCTCGGCGCTGGCCTTTTCGCTCAGGTAGGAGTTCACGGCCGCAGTCAGATTGGAGCGCGTTCGATCGAGCGACGAGCATACGTTGTGGCTGACGGTGGCCAGCGACTTACCGGTCTTGAAGGGCAGTTCGTCGGTGACAGCCTCGCTGCGGTTGGCTGTCAGGCCCGCAAGGACCTTATCCTGCTCGCTCGCAACGGTTCGCGAGCTTTTTAGAAGTGTATCGTAAATGCCCGGCGCCTTTTCGCCATACTCGTCGACTAGACTGGCTAGCTTTGCTGTGCGCGCCGCGCGGTCGGAGTCGTGGATATGAGATGGCAGAAATGAACATCCGTACGAAGTCAGGGTGAGTGGAATGAATGTCGCTCCAAGAACGACCGTGGCACGACGCATCAGCCAAAGGGTCATCATCGAACCGTAGCCCTCGGGGCAAACAGCGAACCGTTCGCAGGCGGGGAAGCGAGTCTCAATTTGTCTCCCCTTCGAAGAACAGTTGCTAGGTTAATATCGTTCGCATATGGTAAGCGCAAGATGCGTCGTTGTTGATATTGGTGCGCTGGTCGCACGCTGCCTTTGTGGCGAGTGAGCTTAGCGCCTTGAGGCTAATGCCGCGGATCTGATTGGAAACGCTGCGTCATTGGAGTCGCAAGGACTAGCAGACGGCATCGAGGATGCGGGAACACATTCGGCAACATTGGCCGACCGACGCATACACTTTATCCGTGGACCATACTCCGGTATGTTCTGCCCGCCGTCCACGAAACGATTGACTAAGGCATTCGTCGTCGTGATTAGCCGCCACCCCTCGAGCCAATCAGCTATCGGCTTCCTCTCAGGAAATAATTCTTCAATTGCGGGTATTTTTGCGCGCCGGCCTTGGGATCGCTTTGTCGCACTTCCTCGAGTGCATTTCGGAATGCCAACTGATTCGGCGAAAGCATCGTGCTCCCACTGAGCGGCGCGCCCGGGGTCGCGGCGAGTGTGACTGTCGGAAGTGGAGCCAGATCAGGGCGTGCCGTGTCTCTGCTTAGAACCGCGCTGAGACTCTGGACCGAGGTTCGCGCGGCTACATCCTCCGAGTATTGCTCTCCAGGATTGCCGTACTTCTCAGCTAGCAGCTTGAGTATCGATGTATGGTCCAGGATGCCATTGAACGCCCGACCCCGTTCCACGAACGGCGAGACGACAAGTGCCGGAACCCGCATCCCAGTGGTCGTAAACAGCTTATAGTTTTCGCCGTGATTCTGCTTTGTTAAAAGTGGCCGGGGTTCCACGTGGTCGAAAAATCCTCCATGCTCGTCGTAGGTAATGACCAGCACGGACTTGCTCCAGCGCTCCCTTGCCACGGGATCGCTCTGGCCGATGGCGTTATAAACGTCGAGCAGGAACTGTTGCCCGCGCGTGATTGAAGTCGTCGGGTGGTCGTCATCACCCTTTTCGGGGTTAGGCCCGTCGGTGTATTCGGGCTCAATAAAGATCACTTGCGGAAGCTGCTCATCGGAATTCCTCAGGTCGTGAATGAGCATCTCGGAGCCGCGAAAATGATGGCTCCAGATATCGGCAATGATCCGGTTTCGCACCTTTTGCATCAGCATAAAGAACGGCGGGCCTTCGGAATAAACGCGCCAGCTGACTCCATGTTGATCGAGCCAGTCATAGACCATGTTGTCCTGGTCCTCTAACAGCTTGTTCAAAGTATGATCCCGCATCGCATACCCGCTCATTGCCATAAGGCGGTTCGGCTGCGTGCTGGCGGGAAGACATGCGAACCAGTGATCGCAAACGCAGAAGTTCTCGGCCATGAAATTCAACACCGGAACCTCGGCTGCCGTATAATACTGGCCTGTGGGAAGCGGATCGGCCGGGCTCACGGTGGCATAGTCCCGGACGAAGCCGCTCATCATCGGGTCACCTGGTTGCCATTGCATCTGTTGAGCAACAGGTTCGCGCTCATGGAGCGGATCAACAGATACGGCAGGATCCGTTCGCGGTTGTGGTGCGTAATTCGACCCGTTGTGAAGATTACCATAGCCTTTGGTCTGCGCGTCTTTGATCCCAACGATGTCGGTGCGGTTGTGCGGCGGAAGATCGAGGTAGCCGAGTAGATGATCGAACGATCGGTTCTCCATCATCACGACGAATATGTGCTCGATTTTTTTCAGGTCTGTGGGCACCGTCTTCTCCTCAAATGCGGAAGCAAATCGCGGGTATTCTCCTTTTAGCACTACCATAATGACGATGAGATGCGTCAAACGCTGACGACGAGAACGCTTCGGAATATTTTCCGGGATGCAGTTACGGCTGGAGCTCGATTAGTAGCCCCTGATCTTTCCGCCCCAACGGCAGTGAGACGCGACTATCCGTCAACATGTGCAAGTTGGGACGGGCGAGAGTAACTCTCGATAACTGCCTCCACAATTAACGGCGCGACACATGCCAATTTAGTCAGACGTGCAACATACCGTTTAACGAGGCGGTACTGTCTTGCGATCGCGGTGGGCGGAAGCCGCCGACCAGACGCTCGCGCGTCGCTGCACACTTCTTCATAATAGCCGATGACGATGGTCTTCCATCCAGCGCTTCGATAGCCGGTCAATCCGGTCCCTTTCTGCTCTCAGCTCTGATAAGATTTTCTGTAGTGTATCGTGCACTGATTCCGTTCGCCAGTTCGCCTTAACCGGCCAATTCTAAGTGATTCCCGGACGGTTTGCCGCCCCGGATAGCGTCAGTGGCGATCTGCGTTCGAAACCAAGTCCATGAAGGCGCCCTACCGTCTCCCGTTGAGGATAATTATCCGGGTCCCGGCATTCCTATTCTTTTGCGGGAGTACGACTCAGATTCGTAGGTGTTAATGGCAGTATTCCTTTGGTTCCCCTTCTCTTTATCTGGATCGTAATCGGAAAATCAATCCCCGTTTATGACTGGACTGTGCGCGGCCACAGAGCAATGTGTGTGTCCACCTGCCGAGGAGGCAGGCAGTCATGCGAAACGTATCGGACAAGCAGCGCGAAGAGCTCTCCGCAGAAATCGCCGGTCTTGAGTCACTCGATCTCATCCAGTTGAGATCCCAGTGGAAGCTTCTCTACGAAACTGAAGCACCTCCACATCTGAGCCGGGACCTGCTCAGGCGGGCGGTTGCGTACCGGATCCAGGAGAACGTGCTGGGTGGTCTCAAACCGGCGACCCGCCGACTCCTTGAGCGCGTCGCCAATAACGCCCGGGCGCACAAGCCGACCAAAGTCGCGCCAACGAGGAAGGTCGGTCCTAACACAATCCTGATCCGGGAATGGGGCGGTACGCGGCACGAGGTCACGATTCTCGAAAACGGAGCGATTTTCCGCGGCAAGCGTTACCGTTCACTCTCTCAAGTCGCCCGCGTGATCACCGGCACTAATTGGTCGGGGCCGCTGTTCTTTGGACTAAAGGCACCGGCAAAGGAGGCAAGCAATGGAGCGCGCTAGTAACGACGTCCGCCGATGTGCCGTTTACACGCGGAAGTCTTCTGAAGAAGGCCTGGAGCAGGACTTCAATTCGCTTCATGCCCAGCGCGAGGCCTGCGAGGCGTTCATAAAGAGCCAGCAGGGCGAAGGCTGGAGACTCGTCAAGACGTCTTACGATGACGGCGGCGTGTCCGGCGGGACCATGGAGCGACCGGCATTGCAGCGGCTGCTCGAAGACATCCGCCACGGTCTGATCGATGTCGTGGTCGTCTACAAGGTCGACCGGCTAACTCGATCGCTGGCTGATTTCGCAAAGATGGTCGAGGTCTTCGATGCGCAGGGCGTCTCGTTTGTGGCGGTCACCCAGCAGTTCAATACCACCACCTCAATGGGCCGGCTGACTCTCAACGTGCTCCTGTCATTCGCGCAGTTCGAACGCGAGGTTACGGGAGAGCGGATCCGGGACAAGATCGCGGCCTCGAAGCGAAAAGGAATCTGGATGGGCGGGTGTCCGGCGATCGGATACGACGTCCGCGATCGTCGTCTTGTCGTCAATCAGGCTGAGGCCACGACCGTACGACAGATCTACCAACGCTATTTGGAAGTCGGGTCCGTCCGAAAGCTGAAGAAGGATCTCGACCGGGACGGCGTCGTGTCAAAGATCCGGGTCTCCAGGAAGGGAATCACATCAGGCGGGCGGAGCTTTTCGCGCGGCGCGCTGTACGAACTGCTGTCCAATCCGATCTACGTCGGTGAGATTCGTCACAAGCGGGAGCGACATCCAGGACAGCATGAAGCGATTCTGGACCGTGAGCTCTGGGAGAAGGTTCAGCAGCGTCTGCGTGATACGGCGGCTCGACCGATCGAGCCTCAAACCAAAGCACTATCGAGCCCGCTGGCTGGAAAAGTCTTCGATGAAACTGGCGAGCCGTTATATGCGCAGGGTGCGGTCAGGCGCGGACGGCGGTATCGGTACTACGTATCACGAGCACTGGTCAGAGGTTCCGCCGCGGAAGGACAACGTGGGTGGCGCATACCAGGACCGGAGCTGGAACGGGCCGTCGCGATCGCTGTGCAGAGCATCCTGGACAACAAGCCGGTTATCCTTGATGCGCTGCAGGGCGCAGGAATGGGGGACACTGATCTAAGCCGGATTTTCACGTTGGCGGCTGAATGGAGGGACCGTCTGCTGGCCGAGACGGAACGCTCAACGGCTCTGGTTGAATTGGTGGAAAAGGCAACATTGACCGACGAGGGCATTCGACTCGGGCTAAACATACCGATCCCGTGCGCCGGGCCAGGCGGCGCCACGCTTCGAAAGGGGCTCCATCTATTCCGGTTCGTTCCGCTGAAGGTGAAGAGACGCGGCGTCGAGATGCGGCTCATCATCAACGGAGGCGATGAGCCAAGGAAGCCCGATCCTGCGCTCCTGAAGGCCTTCGCACGGGCGAAAGGATGGTTCGAGGAATTGGCGTCAGGCCGCGTCCGTTCGCTGGTCGAGATCGCACGCCGCGAGGGACTCGCCAAACGCTACGTCACGCGCCTGACGAAACTTGCGTTCGTATCGCCGGTGTTCGTTGAGGCGATAGCAGAAGGTGAGGTGCCGACCGCAACTAACCTGCAGATGCTAATGGACGGTCGCGTCACTCTCCCCCTTAGCTGGAACGATCAGGTACAGCTTTTCACCGACTAATCGTCTAGCAGAACCGATTCATAGTCAGACGCCGTCGTGAGGCCGACGGCGCGAGTTCGCGCTCGCGAGTCAAGACAGCGAATCCCAAAGCAACAGAGCCTTTGCGAGACCTTCCTGGACGGCAGCCAGGAAGCGGCTGGTCACGCTGGTTCCGCGAATTGGTTCACAACTCCGGGCTCAGCGCGTCGCGTCGCTCGCAACGGCACCCCGACCGCTGCCTCAATCTTTGAGAAGGTCCTCCATCACGACACCCGTGCCGCTTTCACTGCCGCATTGCACGCGCAGCGCACCGCCGATTCCACAGACGATGAATGGATCCGCGCCTACCTTCAGTTACTTTCAGCGCGGTAGAGCGCCCGCATTATTCTTCTAAGCGCGCGCCTGAGCTATGCTGTTGCAGACGGCGGCGAAGTCAAACGATACAAAGCGCCGCTAAGGTGGGGAACGAGACAATGGCCCGCACCATGACAAAAGAAGCAGAAAATCATAAACCCGGGATCAAGAACGGCAACGGAGCAAATTTGGGCTTCGAGGCGCAACTCTTTCTCGCCGCCGACAAGCTGCGCAAAAACCTCGAACCGTCCGACTACAAGCACGTCGCGCTCGGTCTGATTTTCCTGAAGCATATCTCAAACGCCTTCGAGGCGAAGCGCGCGGCGCTCTTGGCGGAAGATGCCACCGCCGCCGAAGACCCGGACGAGTACCTTGCGGAGAACGTGTTCTGGGTTCCGAAGGAAGCGCGCTGGTCGCACCTTCAGGCGAACGCCAAGCAACCCACAATCGGAAAACTGATCGACGAGGCTATGGCCGCCATCGAGGCAGCGAATCCGGGCCTCAAGGGTGTTCTGCCGAAGGACTACAACCGCCCAGCACTCGACAAGGTGATGCTGGGCGAGCTGATCGATCTCGTCTCCGGAATCGCAACGGGCGAGCCCGGCGATAAGGCGAAGGACCTTCTCGGCCGCGTCTACGAATATTTTCTGGGCGGCTTCGCCGGTTCAGAAGGAAAACGCGGCGGCGAATTCTACACGCCGCGCTCCGTTGTCCGCGTGCTGGTCGAAATGCTCGAACCCTACAAAGGCCGCGTCTACGACCCGTGCTGCGGCTCCGGCGGCATGTTCGTGCAGTCGGAAAAGTTCGTCGAGAGCCACGGCGGGCGTATCGGCGACATCGCCATCTACGGGCAGGAGTCGAACTATACGACGTGGCGTCTCGCCAAAATGAACCTGGCGGTGCGCGGCATAGATGCCGACATCCGCTGGAACAACGAGGGCAGCTTTCACAAGAACGAACTGAAGGATTTACGGTTTGACTATATCCTGGCCAACCCGCCCTTCAACATTTC
>JAJYAH010000913.1 GCA_021779635.1 Pseudomonadota bacterium
GGAGCGGGCGCAGGTCGCACGTGTCCAGAACGGGCTCGCAAAGCGGGCATTCATTATCGGCTGGCGAAGCAAGCCTCCGATCGGAGTTGGTGAGCTTCAAGCCCTGTCGTGAGCGTTGAACACCAACCGGATTGGGCGGCCACCGAGCTGCCAAAACCGTGATATAGAGTTGGATACAATGAGCCACCGGCGCCGCGGTCATCCCGACCTTCAACCGCCGAAGCCAACGGTAAACGGAAGCACCTGATGCTCGACCCGCATTGCGACCTCGCAGCCCTGGTCTACGAAAGCGACCAGGATCCCGACGAACTGCTGCGCGGGTTCGCATCCGACCTGAAGGCGCGCGGAAGCCGCGTGGTGGGCCTCGTTCATACCGGCCACGATTGCGTCGATGCGCCCGGACTGTCGGCCATGCTGGTTCACACCGGCGAGGAACTGCAGCTGTTCCAGGATCTCGGCGCCTGCGCGACGGGCTGCAGGCTGGACGTCGGCCAGCTTCTCGAGGCCGGCGGGAAGGTCGCGAGCGCCATCGATGCGGGCGCCGACCTCGTGATCGTCAACCGGTTCGGACGGCAGGAGCGCGAGGGCAAGGGCCTCTCCTATCTGATCGAGCGCGCGTTGAGCGCGGAGATCCCGGTCGTCATTGCCGTACCGAGCCACGGCCTTGCGGACTGGATCAGGTTCGCCGGCGGCATGAGCGTAAGACTTGACTGCGACCGGAAGACACTGGACGCGTGGTGGGACTCGGTCTCCCGGCAAAATGCCGGTCACGCCGGGCAGGATCAGCCCGCTGTCCGCGAGAGTGTCAGGTAGGCCGGCGCTCGCTTGCTCCATCGTCAGGGAGCTTGGCAATCGGATTGCGAAGCACCGGCGGCAGTTGCGATCGTCCGCCAATCTCCGGTTCTGGTGTCAGATCATTTTTCACCGACCTGCAGGCAAATGAGCATCTGGCTGCAGAAAACACCCGGACGAACTGGAAGTCGTCCGGGCCGGGTCCCATCAGGGTCCTGCAGCGGCGCCCTGGAGTGGTGTCTGGAGCAAAATCGGCTCTGTTTGAATATCAGAACCGACGTTCCGATCCCCTGTTTTGATGTCTTCTTCACGCGAAGCGGCATCCGCTTCGCGTGAAGACGCGCTAGGCCTGCCTGAACGCAATGGCACCGGCCAGCGATCGCGGGCGCGTCCGAACGGCATGGCCGTCATTGCCGCTCTGCACGATCCACTGGCCATTCTCGTGGCCGACGATCTTGCCGACGTGGTGACGCCAGACGACGATGGCTCCGACCGTCGGTCCGCCCGCATCTGATCCATAGTGGGCCCAGGAGCGCGCGAGATTATACGACGGGCCCGGGTCGCTGCCGACTTGCCCACGCATATACCACCCGCACCATGCATGGGGCCGGCCCGAGTAGGAATGGCTACCGTCGGCATAGTGGTGGTGGTGGTGTGACCGAGCCTCCGCACTCGATCCAATCAAACAAAGCACTGCCAACGCAGCCATGAAAATACGCATCATGGAAGTTCCTTAACTAGGGGGAGATCGCGCATTGCGATCAAGAAGCCGCTGATAGGAGGGGCACAAAGGTGCCACGCGGCGGGGTTCGAAGGAGCGGATTACATCGCGCTCTTCGGCCCTTTAAGAAACCAGGTGTGGCCAAAATGGGGCATATCAGGAGTTAACCGGTTAACGGGAGGCTCGCTTCCCGATTTGCATGGCTATGCCCGTCAGGTCCGTTTCGCCGCTATTGTCGGGAAAGCGCAAGCGCAGCCGGTCAAGTCCGAGCGGCAGAAATCTTACAGCGTCTCTTGCTGGTGACCGCATTGCTTGCAGGCGAATTTCACCCGGGTTGCGCCTTTTTCCGCCGAGAGGCGGTTTGGCGCGCCGCACTTGCCGCAAGTAGCCTCGATGCGGGTATTGCCCTGCTTCACGACCAGCGCTTTGCGTTCCATGGTTTCGCGGATCAGGCGCTCGGCCTCCTCGCGCATCGACTGCTTCGACATTCGCTTCGCACCTTATCGCAACTCAATTTGCGGACTTATAGCACGTGAAGCGCATCTTGCGAGCGCGCCCTGCGCGCGAATGGGCACAGCCAAGGGCTCACGTCTCGATGATGACGTAGCTGTCCTCGATGTGAACCGGGAAGGTTTCCGCCACATAGGGGCCCTTGGCCAGCGTTTCGCCATCCTCGATGACGACGGGATAGGTCCGCACCTTGACGCGGTTCGGATCGAACCAGGACTGCCCGTTGCGCATGTCGAATTCCCACCCGTGCCACGCGCAGCGGAGCAATTCGCCTACGCGCGTCCGCTGATAGACGCCGGGCTCCGGCGACGTCAGCCGCGCGACGCACGCGGCCTTGTCGAGCGGCGCGCCCGCATGCGGGCAACGGTTGAGCAGCGCAAAGAACTCGCCATTGACGTGGAACACGACGACGTCGCGGCCGTCCAAGGTGACCACCTTGTTGCCGCCGGGCGGGATGTCGGTGGTACGGGCGACGATGTGACGGGCCATGGAATCGGATCAGAGCCTGTAGAGAGCGCGTGCGTTGCCGTTGAAGATTTTTGCCCGCTCCGCGTCGGTCAGCGGCGTCTTGAAGGCAAAGCGTGGATCGTCGAAATCCCAATGCGGATAGTCCGACGAGAACAGCAGGCGATCGACGCCGACCCATTCGATCAGGGATCGCAGGTGCCTTGCCTCGTCGGGCTCGTCGATCGGCTGGGTGGTGAACCAGAAATGCTCGCGCACATATTCCGACGGACGCGGCTTGAGATGCGGAAACTCACCGCGGAAACGCACGAAATG
>JAJYAH010000142.1 GCA_021779635.1 Pseudomonadota bacterium
GGCGCTGATCGAGCGGCTCGGACAATGAGACGCGCCTGATGAACATGAGCGCTTCCCACAAACACATCGTCATGGCCGGGCATAGCCGTCCGAAAGACGCCGTCGCTTCCGCTCGCCTAGGCCCGCCTAGCCACGTCTTGACAAGCGGCAAGGAAGACGTGGATGCCCGGGACAGGCGCGGGCACGACGAAGTTGACAGGCACGCGCCATGAACTATGGCATCGCGTTTACACCACTGGTTCCCTCGCTGGTGCTTTGGCTCGCGCTCGCCATTGTCGTGGCGATCGCCGGATTGCTGCTGTTTGCGCGCGCGCGCGGTGCGGCAATCCGCGTGACGGCGCTGGCGCTGGTCCTGCTGGCGCTGGCCAATCCATCATTCACCCGCGAGGAGCGTGAGCCGTTATCGTCGGTGGTCGCGGTCGTGATCGACAAGAGCCCCAGCCAGAACTTCGGCGACCGCACCCGGGAAACCGCGCAGGCGCAGACAGCGCTGGTCGACAGCCTCAGGAAGATCAAGGGGCTGGAGGTGCGGGTCGTCGAGGCCGGCCAGGCCGACGGCGAGACCGATGGCACCAAATTGTTCGGCGCGCTGTCTTCCGCGCTGTCGGATGTTCCGGTCGATCGCGTCGCCGGCGCCTTCATGATCACCGACGGGCGGGTGCATGACATTCCTGCCAACGCCGCGGCGCTTGGATTTCAGGCCCCGGTACATGCCCTGATCACCGGACGCAAGGACGAGCGCGACCGCCGCATTGCGATTTCCGCCGCCCCACGGTTCGGCATCGTCGGGCAGGCGCAGACCATCACCTACCGGCTGGACGACCAGGGCGTCAGCGGCGAGCGCGCAAAGATCGTGGTGCGCCGCGACGGCGAAGTAATCAACGAACGCACCGTGATGAGCGGCCAGACCGTCAATATCGATGTCGATATCAAGCACGCCGGCCCGAACATCGTTGAGATCGAGGCCTCTCCGCTCGAGAACGAACTGACGCTGGTCAATAATCGCGCCGTGGTCGCAATCGACGGGGTGCGCGACAAATTGCGGGTGCTGCTGGTCTCGGGCGAGCCACATTCCGGCGAGCGCACCTGGCGCAATCTGCTGAAATCCGATGCCAGCGTCGATCTCGTGCATTTCACGATTTTGCGGCCGCCCGAGAAACAGGACGGGACGCCGATCAACGAATTGTCCCTGATCGCGTTTCCGACCCGCGAACTGTTTCAGCAGAAGATCAACGAATTCCAGTTGATCATCTTCGACCGCTACGCGCGCCAGGGCGTGCTGCCGATCGCCTATTTCGACAACATCGCGCGATATGTGCGGGCCGGCGGCGCGGTGCTGGTGTCGGCGGGTCCCGATTACGCCTCGACCACCAGCATCTGGCGCACGCCGCTGGATTCGGTTTTGCCGGCCGAGCCGGTCGGCGTCACGGAAAAGCCGTTCTATGCGCATCTGAGCGACGCCGGCAAACGCCATCCGGTGACGCGCGGTCTGGAAGGCTCCGGCTCCGAACCGCCGCACTGGAGCCGGTTCTTCCGCACCGTCGAGACCCGCAATGCGACCACCGCTCCCGTGAT
Organism: Pseudomonadota bacterium; assembly: GCA_021779635.1. The sequence goes on from JAJYAH010000142.1 coordinate 1,576, forward strand.
GACGGGGGCGGATGGCAAGCCGCTGCTGCTGCTGTCGCGCTACGGCGAGGGCCGCGTCGCATTGCTTCTGTCGGATCATATCTGGCTATGGGCGCGCGGCTATGAGGGCGGCGGGCCGCATCTCGACCTGCTGCGGCGGATGTCGCATTGGCTGATGAAGCAGCCTGACCTCGACGAAGAAGCGTTGCGCCTGCAGGTCCAGGGCCACGATCTGGTGGTGCTGCGCCAGACCATGGCGGACAGCGTCACACCGGTGACGGTGACGTCGCCGTCCGGTGCAACGCGCGAGCTGACGCTGAGTGCCAGTGAACCCGGCACATGGCGCTCGACCGTTCCGGCCGACGAACTCGGTCTGTGGCAGGCCACCGACGGCACGCTGAAAGCGCTGATCAATGTCGGCCCGACCAATCCGAAGGAGTTTTCGGAAGTCACCTCCACAACCGAGATGCTGAAGCCGCTGGCGCAAGCCACCGGCGGTGACGCGCGGCGTGTGGTGGATGGCTCAAATATCGAGCTTCCCCGTGTCGTGCCGGTGCGCGCATCGAGCGTGTTTCATGGCGACGGCTGGATGGGCGTGAAAATGCGCGATGCCAGCGTCGTCAGAGGCGTCGGCGTGCTGCCGATGTTCGCCGGCCTGATCGGTTTGCTGCTGCTGCTCGGCGCATTTGCAGCCACCTGGCTGCGCGAAGGCCGCTGATCCGGCCCCGGCTTGCACGCCGTTGCGTGAAATACACACGCCTGACGAATTCTCACCGCACACAACCGGACTACGGTTGACATCCTGCAGGCATCCCTGATGTTATATTATAACGTTGGAGCGCCCAAGATGCCCGGGCCTTCCGGCGAGGGGTGCCGATCGGCATGAAGTGGTTCCGCTCGAACATCAAACATGGCTCCCGGCTGGCGCTGTTGGCGCTGGCCATCCAGTTTGCGCTCTCGTTCGGACACTTCCACGGCGTCGCTGCACAGGCGACACCCGCGATTCAATCCGGCCAAGCACAGCCTGACTCTTCCTATGCCGGTGGCCTTGTTGCGCCGGATTCGGTCGGTCAGGCGAGTCAGCAGCAGCCTGCATCCGATCGCGATTCCGACGGGCATCCGAACGACGTCTGCGCGATCTGCGCCGTCATGGCTCTCGCCAACGCGGTGTTGTTTGCGACGCCACCGGTGCTGCTGCTGCCGCAAGCCGTCGAATTTCTTTACCGGACCACCGACGCCGAATTCATCCATCTGAATTCCGCTCGCATCGTTTTCCAGCCTCGCGCTCCCCCGATCTCCTGACATCGATTGATCGACCGCTCCTGAGGGCTCGCCACGCGACGCGTGGCAGGCCTGCGGAATGAATCGAAATCAGTCCGTCGCGCGTCGACGGCAAGCCCTTCTGAATTCGTCGACGACGAATCTGGTGGAGGCTTTATCGGGCCTAGAACCATGTCAGCCTTTTTGAGACCCATTTTGGTTGCCGCGGGAGCAGCCTCACTTCTGCTCGTCAGCTTCGGTGGTACCGCGCTATCACAAACGCCAGCGCCTGCAGGAAACGGCACTACAGCGCTTCCCGACATCGTGGTCGAGGCGCCTAAGCAAGTAGCCGGGAAACCGAAGGAGAGGCCGAAACCGCGCGCGGTTGCCCGACGCGCAGTGTCCCCGCCGACAGCGTCGCCGACGCCAGTCTCGCCGGCCGAGCAACTGGCCGCAAAAGGCAGCAGCTTCGATCAAGCGCGCAGCAATATATTTACGACGATCGGCACCACCTCCGACACCATCAGCCACAGCACCATCGAGGATCTCCCGCAGGGCCCCAACACTACCGTCGAACAAGTGCTGCTCCAGGCCCCCGGGGTCTCGCAGGATTCGGCGGCCAGCGGCTCGCTTCATGTCCGCAACGATCACGCCAACGTTCAGTACCGGATCAACGGGATATTGCTGCCCGATGGTGTCACCGGCTTCGGCAGCATCTTCGACACCAGCTTTATCGGCAGCATGTCCCTTGTCACCGGCGCCCTGCCGGCCGAATTCGGGCTGCGCACGACCGGCCTCGTCGACATCACGACCCGCACCGACCTGTTCAACAACAGCGGCAGCGTCAGCATGTATGGCGGCAGCCATGGCACCATCGCGCCGAGCCTCGAATATGGCGGCACGTTCGGCGGCAACTGCCCCACGACCACGACAACCACACCCGGCTACGTAAAAGCGCTACCCGCCTCCACCGATTGCTTTGCCGGTGTCCAATATTACTTCACAGGCCGCTATCTGCAGAACACGGTGGGGATTGAGAATCCGACGCCCGCCTACAATGCGATCCACGATTTCACCCAACAGGAGAAGGGCTTCGCCTACATGTCCGCGTTCGTCGACCCGACTACGCGGGTCAGCCTGATCGCGGGAACTTCAACCAATAACTTTCAGATTCCCGATAATCCCGGCCAACCAACCGGATTGAATGGAAATCCGCCGGTCACCAGCGCCTTCGGCGTAACCAATTTCAATTCAGCGCTGCTCAATGAAAATCAGATCGAGAGGACCCAATTTGCCGTGCTGTCGGTGCAGAAGTCGGTCGACGGCTTCGACGGACAATTGTCTTATTTTACCCGCCACAACAATCTTCAGTTCACGCCCGATCCGATCGGCGATCTCCTGATCAACGGCATCGCCTCGAATGTCAGCCGCACCTCCTATACCAACGGCATCCAGGGAGATGGCTCCTATCAGGTCAACGCATCGCACACCTTGCGTGCCGGCTTCTCCGTCAGCGCCGAGCAGGCGTTCGTCGGCAATACGTCGCTGGTCGAGCCCTGCACGATATGCGATGGCACCGACAATGGTGCGCCCATCAGCATCACCGACAACGTTTCGAAAACGGGCTGGCTGGCGGGCGTCTATGTTCAGGACGAGTGGAAGGTCACCGACCAGTTTACGATCAACGCCGGCTTGCGTTTCGATCAGATGGATCAATTCGTCAGTGCCAACCAGCTCAGCCCGCGGCTAAGCTTTACCTACAAGCCGTTCGAGAACACCACGTTCCATGCCGGCTATGCGCGCTACTTCACGCCGCCGGTCCTCGTGGAGGCAGCCCCAGCCAATATCGGTCTGTTCAACAACACCACAGGCCAAGTGCCCGGCCAGAACGATCCGGTGCTGCCGGAGCGCTCGCACTACTTCGATGCTGGCGTCGACCAAAAAATCAAATTCGGATGCGCCTCAGACGGAAAGAGCTGTTCCAACCTCGATCTTGGCGTCGATGCCTATTACAAGATCGCGACTGATCTCATCGACAACGGCCTTTTCGGCCAGGCCCTGGTGCTGAGCGCCTTCAACTACGCCCGCGGATACAACGAAGGCGTTGAGTTCAAAGCGAAGTTCACAAACGGCAACTTCCAGGCCTATGCCAATTTCGCGGTGGCCCAGCAGAGAGCGAATGACCCGGTGTCAAACCAATATTTGTTTGGCACGACGCCACTTGCGGACCTCGGCGGCTTGACCGCGCTTCAGTACCTTCAGACGCACTTTATCTATACCGATCACAACCAGTTCGTCACCGCCTCCGCCGGCGCCCTCTACCAGTTCTGCGGCCGGCCGGCCACAGCGGCAGAAGCGTTTGGCGATGACGGCGTGTCGTGGTGCGGAATCAAGCTGAGCGCCGACATGATCTACGGCAGCGGCCTGCGCGACGGCGACGCCAATATCAGCACGGTGCCGTCCTACACGCAGGTCAATATCGGCATCAAGCGCGAATTCCTGCTGCCAAACGATCCCCTGCCGATGACGGTTCGTTTCGATGTCGTCAACCTGTTCGATACCGTCTACGAAATCAGGGATGGAACCGGGATCGGCGTATTCGCACCGCAATACGGCCCGCGTCGAGGCTTCTTCCTTGGCCTCTCAAAGAAGATATGAGATGTGCAGCGGCGAACCAACCCTCGGCGCCGCGCTTCGTCGCAATCCCGTGCGACACCATGCCCGACATCAGGAGGACTCCGGCATTGTCACGTCGACGCCCGGAGTTCGGACCGCGGCGCGCCTTCTATTTCGGCATTTCGCAGAAGCTATGAGCGACCGCATGGTCCAGCGTGTCGGAGTTCTAGCGCGCCATGCTCCAGTCCGGACGAATCGCTCCAGAGACATTGGCGAAGGCGCCATCGACAAGCTCCGCCACCAGCAGGCGACTGTAGTCGACCGGTCCCGGCATACTCGCCCGTCCCTCCGGAATGGCCTTGAAGCCGACCCGGCTGTAATAGGCCTCGTCGCCGACCAGCACCACGAGCCGATGCCCCTTGGCTTTCGCGTCCTTCAAGGCGCGATCCAGCAGGGCGCGGCCGATGCCGCGGCTGCGAAACGGCGGCTCGACCGTCAACGGCCCCAGCAGCAAAGCCGGCGTATCGCCGACGCAGATCGGCAACTGGCGCACCGAGCCCACCAGCAATGTCCCGATCCGGGCGGTGAACGAAAGATCGAGCAGGTGGTCGACATGTTCGCGGATCCGGTAGGCGCTCAGTACAAAACGGCCGGGCCCGAACGTGCGCTGGTGCAGCCGTTCGATCGCCTGGGCGTCATTGGCGGTTTCGGCCATGATGATGAGAGAGAGGTCGCTCATGGCTTGTTCATAGCGGGCTGGGACAAATAGGCCAGCAACTTCATCTCGCGGCGTCCGCGCGTCACCGTGTCGAGCACCAGCCCCGACGACACCGAAAGCACCGCCAGGATCATCAGGCCCATCGACAGCACCGCGGTCGGCAGGCGGGGAACCAGACCCTGCTCAAGATAGGTGGCAATGATGGGGATCGCGAGGCCGATCGAAACCAGAGTGAGAAACACCCCGATGGCTGTGAAAAAGCGCAAGGGCTTTTCCGACCGGTAGAGTTTCAGGATCGTGCCGAAAATCCGCAAACCGTCGCGCCAGGTGTTGAGCTTGCTGAACGATCCCTCCGGACGGGCGTAATAGGGAGTTTCGATTTCGGCGACCGGCAGCGCCAGCTCAAGCGCGTGGACGCTCAACTCGGTTTCGATCTCAAAGCCATCCGAGAGCACCGGGAAGGACTTGACGAAGCGCCGCGAGAACACGCGATACCCGGAAAGAATATCCTTGAAGGTCTGACCGAAGACCGAGGAGAGAAACCCGGTGAGCATCCGGTTGCCGGTGCGATGACCGGGCCGATAGGCGCTTTCAACCTGATCGACGCGAAAGCCCACCACCATGTCGAGATGATCCGATAACAGCCGATCGATCATGCGCGGCGCGCTGGCGGCGTCGTAAGTCGCGTCGCCGTCGACCAGCACATAGATATCGGCGTCGACATCGGCAAACATTCGCCGGACCACGTGACCCTTGCCCTGGCGGCGTTCGCTTCGCACCTGCGCACCGGCGTCGCGCGCGACCGCGACGGTGCGGTCCGACGAATTGTTGTCGTAGACGAAGATGTCAGCCGACGGCAACGCTTTGCGGAAATCGGCAACGACGGTTGCGACCGCGGCTTCCTCGTTGAAGCACGGCACCAGAACCGCAACCCGCATCGACGAACTTGTCATCGCCGGCACGGCCGCCCGACCTGGTCTGTCACCTCTGTTTCCCGCATGATGGTCAAGCTCTTGCTCGCCGCCCTGGAGAATCACCCTTCACCGCTTCGGCCGATTGCATCAAGCCAGCAAACAGCAAACTCCACAGCGAAAGCACCGCCACGGGGATGGTGTAATAGGGCGTGAAAACGGGATGGCTCATGAAGAAGGCCAAATTCACCAGCAGATTTCCAGCCACGACAAGAGCGGCTTTTGTTATGCCGTTACCGCGATTCAAACGCAAGATCAAAGCCGTCCACGCACTTGCGAGCACCAGCAAAACGAATTGCATGTCCGCGACATAATGCCAGATGATGCTAACGTTGAAATCAGGCGGCACGGTATCGACGGCTCCGTAGGTGGTAGAGAACGCGCTGCCGGCATTGATCGCATTTGCGAGCAGCGTCGGCACCATCCCGGCCAGAAATGCTGCTCCGAACAGCATGCCCTGAACGGCCGCTTCGATTTTACGGGATATTAAAAACGAAACGAAGAAACATACGAAGTATCCGGAGGAAAGAAACAGGTTCGGCAATCTGAAATCGACAGCCAGACCGATCAGGAATCCGACGAGCGCCGACAAGGCGAACCGATTTCGCCGCTGCTCCGTCGCAAAAAGCCTTGCCGTGAAGAAGGCCGCGGCGACGCAAATCACCATCGTGGGCGCCATCGAATAGCTCGCCTTGGTCGGGTTGATCATCAGGTACAGCGTCAGGCAGCCAAGCGCCGCCGCCGGCAGGATGGCCGGCCAGGTTCGCGCCAGCGAAATGGCAAGCAGCACAAAGCCGAAAACAATGACGGTCGCCAAAACGTAAAGCGGTATCGCCTGGAATCCGGCAGGAAACAGCGCCAGCACAAAACCGGTGCCCGGCGGGTATTGCATCACCCGCTTTTGTGTCGCCGGCATCAGGCTGTGGCAGGGAGCCGTGGCTGGATCGCTCCAGGTCGGGAAGCCGATCTCCTTCAATTTTGAAGCCAGATAGTGATCGTGATCCCGGGCAATATCGGTGTTCAAACCATCGAGTCCGAATTCCCGGAAAAGATGAGCCTGCCGCAGATAGCAGATATCGTCGTATACCCCCCTGCTTTCACTCCACCGCGAGATCGTCCAGACATTGCTGACGAGGATCAGAAAACAGACCAGGCTGCAGAGAATCTTCGCCGTCTGCATCTTGCTTTGATCGGACGCATTCGATGATGTGAAAAAATCGACCAGCACAGCGGATTTCCTAACGGCAAATTTCTAACGCCAGGGTTTCTAACGCCAAGATTTCTAACGCCACGTCGCAGGGGGCGGCCGGCTCTCGAGCACTTCCGATATCCGCAGCCGCGTACCCTCGGTGGTCTCCGCCGGCAGCGCTCCGGCATCGAAGAAGCCGCAGTCGACAATCTCGCGGTTCGGCTCGGGCAGGCGATCCTGCCGGAAATGCCTGACGATATAAACGGCGACATGGTCCCGGCGGGAGACATGACTGTTGAAGAACAAGCCATGCAGGCCGGGTTCGCCGACGAGTTCAATTCGTCCCTCCTCGGCCAGTTCGCGCCGCAGCGCGTCGCCGAGGGTCTCGCCGACTTCGACGCCTCCGCCCGGCAGGTGCCAGCCGGCAACATAGCTGTGCTTGACCAGAAACACCCTGGCGTCTCCGTCCAGCACCACGGCGCGGACCCCCAGCGTCATGCCGCGGGCGAAGCGCCAATAGAGATGGAAAAACCGCCGCAGCACCGGCTCGAACCTCTTGCGCAGGTCCCGCCGGTTCATCGCTGCCGTAGCCCCCGAGTTCCAGCCATCGTTGTTTGATCCTTTGATCCTTGCGTCGCGGCAGCCAGCTTGCCAATACATGGCTGGATATAACAGGATATCATGAGATGATCGTGCAGGGGTTCTGTCTCGCCGGCAGCCCGACCGGATCGGTGTGATGGCGGCATTCACGCTGGCCCATCTCTCCGACCCGCATTTGGCACCGCTGCCCGCGCCGCGGCTGCGCGATCTCGCCAACAAGCGCGCGCTCGGCTACCTCAACTGGAAGCGCAATCGCCGCAAATTCCACCGGCGCGACGTGCTCGATGCGCTGGTGTCGGATATTCGCACCCAGGCGCCCGATCACATCGCGGTCACCGGCGATCTCGTCAATCTCGCGCTCGAAGCCGAGTTTGCGCCGGCGCGGGCATGGCTGGAGAGCGTCGGTGCGTCGGACCGCGTCACCGTGATCCCGGGCAATCACGACGCCTATGTTCGCGCCACCCAACATCGCTTTGCGGAAGCATTGGGAAATTATCTCGATGGCGACGACGCGCCGGATGCCGGCGCCGCATTTCCTTTCCTGCGCCGCCGCGGCCCGCTGGCGCTGATCGGCGTATCCTCGGCGGTCCCGACGGCGCCGCTGATGGCGACGGGATGGCTCGGGCACACCCAGTTCGATGCGCTGGAGCGGATCCTGACGCGCCTGTCCGCCGAGCAGGCGTTTCGCGTGCTGCTGATTCATCACCCGCTGCGTTCGAAATCGCGCGCCAAGCGATTGACCGATTCGCATCGACTGCTCGCACTCCTGAAACGGCACGGTGTCGAATTGATCCTGCACGGGCATGATCACGTGCATTCGACGATGTGGTTCGAGGGGCCGAAGGGCGCAATCCCCGCGATCGGCGTGCCGTCGGCTTCCGCGGTCGCCCATGGCCGCTCTCCCGCCGCGGCCTATAATCTGTTTTCGATCGAGCGCAAAGGTGAGGCATGGCGGTGCGAACAGACGGTGCGCGGCATCGACGATGCGCTTGGTGTCCGGGAATTGCGGCAGGTGCGGTTATCGTAGCTGGCGCGCGCCATGGCGGCGTCAGAAACTCCGCAAGCTTGCGAGCAGCGCGAGGCCGAACAGCGCCAGCGCACCGACGACAAATCCGAACGCGAAGGGCCAGAACCGGCCGCGCCGCGGCGGCTCCGCGGCAGCGGGTTCGGCCATCGGGGTCGCGACCAGCGCGTGTTCGCGCTCGATCATGCGGCGCGCCACATAATCGGTAACGGCGTCGACGATAGCAGCGACATCATGGGACTCGGCGATCACGATGCGGCCGAACCGGGTATCCTGCACGAAGCGATAGATGCGCTTGTCGCGCCCCATCACCACATGCGCCACCACATCGATCCACAGCCGCGGCGTATCGCCCTGGCTGATGCCGCGATCGAACAGGTCGACCTGGTCCGGCACCTGCGCAAATAGCGGGTCCAGCGCCTCGTTCAGAATTTCGAGCCGGGCCACTTCGGCGTCGCGCAGATCGACGACGACGCCGGTGCGATCCGCGGCCTCGATCCGCGCCTGGCGCAAGGCATCGCGCAACCGAATGGGACGCGTTTCACCGACCGCTTGGCTTCCGGTATTTGGCGCGTCTGACATGCGTGGGCGGCCTCTGTCCTGAGGGGAGCGAACGCCATTAACCTATCAGTAACCGACCCGCCCGCAAAGGCCGTTTGTTCCCAATGGCTTGCACCTTTTGTTAAAGCGCCCATCCCGGCCCTCCCCCGCATCCGGGACCGGAGAGACGCGAGCGGCCCCGCCCGGGATCGCCGGATGGGGCCGCTCTGTCCTTGGACGTCTTCTTGTTAGGTGTGTGTCGGTTTAGGTGCGTGTGTCGGCTCGTGGCAACAGATCCTAGGCTGAGACGCGCGAGGGCTCTTCCACGATGGAAAAGCGCACGCCGGCCTTGTGACGGTTCTCTTCCGAGACCGCGCGCCAGGCGTCCTCGGCCTCCTTGCGGGTCTTGAACGGACCCTGAACCTGGGCCGAGCCTTCCACGAGCTTGTGGAAGTTCATCGAACCGAACTCGCCGCCAATCACCCAGAAATTGCTGCTCATGATAGCCTCCTGTTATCCATTAATTAGCCGAACTGGTTCATCGTATTGTGCGCGCCGCCCGCCTTCAGAGCGGCCTCGCCGGCGAAATATTCCTTGTGATCGTCGCCGATGTCAGATCCAGCCATGTTCTGATGCCTTACGCAGGCGATGCCCTGACGGATTTCCTGACGTTGAACGTTCTTCACGTATCCAAGCATGCCCTGCTCGCCGAAATACTCCCTCGCGAGATTATCTGTCGACAGAGCTGCCGTGTGATAGGTCGGCAACGTGATCAGATGGTGGAAGATCCCGGCACGCTTTGCTGAATCGGCCTGGAAGGTGCGGATGCGTTCGTCGGCTTCAATGGCCAGCGGCGTATCGTCGTATTCCGGCTTCATCAGGTCGGCTCGATTGTACTTGCTGACATCCTTGCCGGCTTCCTTCATCGCGTCGTACACCTGCCAGCGGAAGTTGAGCGTCCAGTTGAACGACGGCGAGTTGTTGTAGGCCAGCTTCGCGTTCGGAATCACCTCGCGAATGCGGTCAACCATCTTGGCGATCTGCTCGATATGCGGCTTCTCGGTCTCGATCCACAGCAGGTCGGCACCGTTCTGCAGCGAGGTGATGCAGTCGAGCACGCAGCGATCTTCTCCCGTGCCGGCACGGAACTGATAGAGGTTGCTGCTAAGCCGCTTCGGACGCATCATCTTGCCGTTGCGGTTGATGATGACATCGCCATTCCTGGCGTTGGCGGCAGTCACTTCCTCGCAATCCAGGAAGCTGTTGTACTTGTCGCCGAGGTCGCCGGCCTTGTGGCTTACGGCGATCTGCTGCGTGAGACCGGCCCCGAGCGAATCGGTGCGGGTCACGAT
>JAJYAH010000914.1 GCA_021779635.1 Pseudomonadota bacterium
GATCTCTCGGGTCCGATGAAAAACCCGGGCATGGGGCATCTTTATCTTTCGACCAACCGCAGCAAGCGCTCGGTCGTCCTCGATCTGAAAAATGCGGCAGGCCGGGAGATTCTTTTGAAGCTCGCCGCGACCGCAGATGTCCTTCTTTACAACATCCGTCCCAAGGCCATGGCTAGACTTGGCCTTTCGTACGAAGATATCCGTCAGGTCAATGAAAAGTTGATTTACGTGGGTGCATTTGGCTTCAGCCAACGCGGACCGTATGCGGCCCGGCCGGCTTATGACGATCTCATTCAGGGGATGTCCGGCCTCCCCTGGCTTTCGCTGAAAGCGGGCGCGCAAGAACCACGATATGCGCCGATCATACTGGCCGATCGGATCGTCGGCCTGCAAGTCGCCTTCGCAACGCTCGCGGCGCTGCACCATCGTGATCTGACGGGCGAAGGACAGCGCGTCGACGTGCCGATGTACGAAGGCCTGCTCTCGATCGTGCTCGGCGAACATCTGGCGGGCTCGATGTTCGAGCCGGCTGTAGGCCCGCCAGGCTATCAACGCAGCCTTGCACACAACCGCCGTCCACATCGGACACTCGACGGCTACATTTGCACGCTCGTCTATACCGACAAGCACTGGCGCAGCTTCTTCGAGGTGATCGGACAGCTGCGGACGTTTGAAACCGACGTCAGGTTCTCCTCGCAGAACGAACGGCTCAAACACATAGACGAAGTCTATGGCTACCTCGCGGGTGTGCTTGCCACGAGGACTACCGCAGAATGGATGGCTGCATTCACAAAGGCCGACATTCCGGCCGCAATGATGCACTCGTTGGACGACATTCTCGGTGACGAGCATCTCAATGCCATCGGCTATTTTAAAACGACCCATCATCCCTCGGAAGGGTCAATCAGAGAAACTGCCATTCCAACCGAATGGTCAGCCTCTCAACCTGTATCTACGCGCCATGCGCCACGACTGGGCGAGCACACTTTGGAAGTACTGAGAGAAGCCGGGATTGACCAAGAAACAATGGACGCACTGCTCAAACAGCGCGTAATAGTGGCTGCAAAAGGCCAAACGACAGGGGAGGAAAACCATGTTTAGGAAATTGGCCGCAATCGCCGTTCAGGCGTTCGCCATATATGTTTCTCTTTTCCTGGGAGACGCGATCGCTCAGGTCCCGGATGAGTCGCTCAAGCTTGCGGTACTCGATGATATGAGTGGACCCTACGCGGAAAATTCCGGCCAAGGCAACGTGCTCGCGGCCAGGATGGCGATCGCAGATTTTGGCGGAGCCATGTTTGGCAAGCCTATCGAACTGGTCTCCGGCGATCTTCAAAACAAGACCGATGTCGGTTTAGCGATTGCACGGAAATGGTTCGATATCGACCATGTCGACGCCATTCTCGGAATGGGAAGTTCGGGCGTCGCGCTGGCAGTTCAAAGGCTGGCGCTCGAGAAGAACAAGATCACCTTGGCGACCACTCCGGCGACGGCGGAGCTGACGGGAAAGGCGTGTTCGCCGAACTCGGTGCACTGGGTCTACGACACCTATTCGCTTGCAAAAGGAGCGGCAACAGCGGTGGTCCGGCAAGGCGGCCGGAGCTGGTACTTCATCACCGCCGACTATGCCTTCGGACACGCGCTCGAGGCTAACGCCGCCTATTTCGTCAAATTGCTCGGAGGAACAGTTTTGGGTGCCGTCAGACATCCGACCGGATCGTCCGATTTCAGCTCCTTCTTGTTGCAAGCACAAAACTCGAAGGCGGAAGTGATCGGCGTCGCAAATGCCGGCGCTGATACAATTGCAGCGCTTAAGCAAGGCGCGGAATTCGGCATTACGCAGGGCGGACAAAAAATGGTTGGTCTGCTCATGCAGGTGACCGAGATTCATACCCTTGGGTTGGATGCGACCCGAGGGCTTCAGTTTGTCGAGGCGTTCTACTGGGATCAGAACGATGAGACGAGGGCGTTCTCGAAGCGGTTCTGGCAGGAGTACGGCCAGCCGCCGACACAAGTCCAAGCCGGCACTTACAGCGCCGCAATGCATTACCTGAAGGCCGTTCAAGCTGTCGGCACCAAGGATACAAAGTCCATCATGGGGAAAATGAAGGAAACGCCCATCAATGACTTTATGACGAAGAACGGAAAGATACGCGACGACGGGCGGGTTATCCGCGACATGTATCTTCTTGGCACCAAGACCAAGGAGGAATCGAAAGGGGAATGGGATCTTATGAAAATTGTTGCGACGATCCCCGGCGAGGACGCGTTTCGGCCCCTGTCTGAAAGCGACTGTCCATTGGTGAAGGCACGCTGAATATTTGAGGCCTACACCTCGCGACAATCCCGCGCTTGGGCCTTGATTGAAACTCAATCAACGGCGGTCCAAATGTGCTGTAGCGGCACTTATGCGATCTTTCGCGAAATTAGAAGGCGCTGCGTTTGTTGGACCAAAAACTGGTGACGGGCTGTTATCAATGGGCGGTATTTGGCTCGGTGCAAAGTTTCCCGTAATTCAGGATTGATGGTAGATCGAATGTTCTCCGGAGGCATCAAATGGTCCGCCAAACGCAGTGTACCCGCCATTCGACTGGGACGATCGCACCCGTCACATAGGAAGCTTCGTCGGAGACGAGGAATGCGACGACCTGAGCGATCTCGTGTGGATCCGCCATGCGTCCCAGTGGAGTGCGAGCCTGGATACGACGGGCGTCGAGCCTAACATTACAGTTGCTTTTCTTGCGCGGTTCTGAATCCATGGGCAACCATGATTCGAACATCGTGGACGCAGACGG
>JAJYAH010000143.1 GCA_021779635.1 Pseudomonadota bacterium
CGATACTTTGCTTTGGAGCGGACAACCTCTCGCCTGCTTTTGGCTCAACACCCCGCTCGACCCTTTCTGCGTTGCCCAACGTCTTGGGATGGAGTCTTGGGAGGGACTCTTGGGAGGGACTCTTGGGAGGGACTCTTGGAATGACGCCGGGCCCATCCCATCTGTTGCCGGCGATAGCGTTTTCGAGCGAAAGCCTGCCCGGACTTGATGCGGGGTGAATACGGGTTCGCGTCAAGAAAACGCGTCAAAAAACAACTAGCGCGGCGGCCGTTCTCTCCCACCTTCAAATGAGTGTCATGACTGAAGAAATTCTTGTTGCGCCGATCGACGAACAACAGGCGCGAGACCGCGGCTTTTCGCATTACCAGTCCCTCCTCGTTGCCTTGCTGGCGCTGGTCCAGTTCACCATCATTCTCGACTTCACGATCATGTCGCCTCTCGGCGCCATCATCATGCCCGCGCTGGATATTACCGCTGCGCAGTTCGGCGTGGCGGTGTCGGCCTATGCCTTCAGCGCGGCGACTTCGGGTATCCTTGCGGCGGGCTTTGCCGATCGATTCGATCGCAAGCGCCTGCTGCTGTTTTTCTATCTCGGCTTCACGTTGGGAACGGCTCTCTGCGCCGTGGCGCCTAACTATCATGTGCTGCTGCTTGGCAGAATCGTCTCTGGATTGTTCGGCGGCGTGATGGGGTCGATCGTGCTGGCCATCATCACCGACCTGTTTGCGTTACACCTGCGCGGCCGCGTGATGGGCTTTGTGCAGACCGCCTTCGCGGCAAGCCAGGTGCTGGGTATCCCGGTCGGTCTTTTTCTGGCCAACCATTGGAACTGGCATATCTGCTTCGCAGCGCTCGTCGGCCTGTCCCTCGCCGCGATGGCCGCCATCCTGTTCGTGATGAAGCCGGTGAACGCGCATCTGTGGATCAAGCAGGACAAAAACGCCTTCCGGCACCTGATCGCGACCGTCGGACAACCGCGCTATACGCTGGCCTTCGCTGTCACGACGTTGCTGGCGACCGGCGGATACATGCTGATGCCGTTCGGAAGCGCCTATACCGTGCACAATCTCGGGATCGATATCGTGCATCTTCCGACGATCTATCTGGTCTCGGGCCTGTTCAGCATTTTCATAGGACCTCTTGTCGGCAAAGCCAGCGACGCTTTCGGCAAATATCCCACCTTCGCTTTCGGCAGCGCGGTGTCAGTGGTGATGGTGCTGATCTATACTCACCTGGGTCAAGTTACCTTGACGACCGCGATCCTGGTCAACGTTCTGATGTTCGTCGGTATCTTTTCGCGCATGATTCCGTCGCAGGCGCTGATTTCGGCCATTCCCGAACCCAGCCAGCGCGGCTCCTTCAGCGCGGTCAGCGCTTCCGTGCAGCAACTCTCCGGCGGACTCGGGTCGGTTCTCGCGGCATCGATCATCGCCCAGAATGCGGACGGTTCGTTGCGGCATTTCGACCGGCTCGGATACATCGTCGTTTTAACTTCGGTGATGTCGCTGACTGCGATGTATTTCGTTCAGAAATCAGTCGCGCGGCAGACCGGCAATCGAACGGTCTGACAGCCGCGCTCGACGGCAAGGGCCTGGGCAAAAGTGGTGCCCGGAAGCGAGGCCGCGCCTAATATACCGGAGCCGTTCGTGGTTAAGAAATTGCTTACGCCTGTCTGCTAGAGTCAAGCCTCAAAATCTGAATTCCAGTCCGACAAGGCCCCGGGCATGAATGTTTCGAGCATTTCCTCTTCGTCGGCACTTCATGCGGTCTCCGGCGCAAGCTCTGGCGCGCCGCCACAGCAAAAGATGTCAAACCTGTTTGACTCGATCGACACCAGCGGCTCAGGCAGCATCACGCAAGCCCAGTTCGAACAGGCCTTCCAAACACAGAATCCTCCGGCCGTCTTCCAGCAGCAGGGCGCTGCTGCGATCTTCGCCGCGCTCGATCCCAGCGGCAACGGCAGCGTATCGAAACAGGATTTCGTCTCGACCATGTCCGGTTTGATGGCATCGCTCCGTACCGGCAACTCCGGACAATCGACGTCGCCGCCGACCGATACGTTGACGGCAAGCCTGCGGGCACTCAACCAGATCGACCCCGCGAGCGTGCCGTCAACGGCAGCGCCAGGTACGCTAGTCAACTACAGCGCGTGAGCAGCGGCGGCTCGGTACCGTCATATCTGCCGCTCTCGTCGATCACGATGTTGCGGACGCCGAGGCTTTGGAGCCAGGCGGCGCCTTTCTTTCCCATGAGCATCGCCGCTGTCGACAGGCTGCCAGCCACCAGGCAGCGGTCGGAAATGACGGTAACGGAAGAAAGCCCCTGAGCCGGCCATCCGGTTCGGGGATCGAGGATATGGCAGTAACGCCGACCGTCGACTTCCATGAAACGCTCGTAGTCTCCGCTGGTGGCGATCGCGCCCTTCGATAGCGTGATCTCCGCCGCAATCCTGTCGGCATCGCGCGGATGACGGATACCAATCCTCCAGGGCAGGCCGTCGGGCTGTGAACCGATGACGCGAATATCGCCGCCGAGATCGATGAAGCCGTGCCGCGCGCCAAGATCGGCGCAAACTTCCGCCGCCCGGTCCGCCGCGTATTCCTTGCCGATGCCGCCGAAATCAAGCTCCATGCCCGCTTTTTCAAAGTGAATCCGGCCGTTGGAGATCGCGACCTTGTCGAGGCCGATGAACGGCAACACCGCGTCGATCGATTCTTGGGCGGGCAACCGCGAAGCCGAAAAGTCCCATACCGTACGAAGCAGTCCCGAGGTAATGTCGAAAGCGCCGTCGCTCTTCGCAAAGCAGGCTCTTGCGTAATTGATCAGTCCAGACGTTTCAGTGTCGATCTCGATGCCGCCGCCGGTCGCGGCGACCGCGTTGATCCGCGCCAGTTCGCTGTCAGCCCGGTAGCGGGAATACCGCGTCTCGATTCTCCTGACTTCGGCCTCGGCGGCAGCCGCAACCGGCTCAAGGTCTTCAGCCGTTTCCCCGCAGAGGTGAACAGCACAGTCAGATGCCATCGCGTAAAATTGATGTACCATCGTGAGCATCGCGCAACACCAAAGCATGATCCGGAAAAGTGGACACCGGTTTTCCGAAAAGATCATACTTAAACAAAAAGATAGAGCGAGATGGCGATTCAACGAAGAGCCATCTCGCTCTAGCTGAGTCGGCATCGAATTCGCATCCGTCGGGACGGTATCGTCTTTCCGATCGGAATATCATCCGGACGCATCTCGGCTGACCGAGTTCGACACGGTCCGAATGGAGGATACTCACGGCGTCGAGGCTTGCGCCGTGCAGGCCTTCAGTTGCGGGCCTGCGGGGCCAATTCCAGCCCCGGCGGAGACTTGGCCCAGGAATAGCTGTGGCTTGCGAGTTCATAGCCGCGGTCAAAAAGCGCGTTCATGTATCGGGGCTCAAAGGATTCGTTGTGGACTTCGTTAAAGTCGGGCGGGATGCTCGCAAGATTGAAATCGATCCCGCCGCGCTTGGTGATGGAGTAGATGCGATAGAGGTCACCGATCCCCTGATTCTTGATCAGCGTCGAGATCGAACGTGTCGTAATCGACAGGACATTCTCGCTGACGGGTTGCCATTCCGGATCGATTTTCCCGTTTCTGATGACATATAACCGTCGTTTGGTGACGGCTCTTCCCGGCTTTTGATTGCCGGAGACAAACGAGAAGATCGATGGAGCGATGAATACCTGCCTGGTTATCCCGCCATCGACATGCAGCTCGTCATAGTCCTTTCCGCCAACCCGCACCTGAATCCGGACCGGCGGGAACACCCCGGGGAGCGTCGCCGACGCCAACAATATCTTTCGGAACAGAGATATCGCGTCGGGATTGTTGCTCATCGCGATCCGGCCCATGTCCCACAAAACAGGCCTTTGCGTATCGAGATTGGTGGTGCCGATCAGCAGGATCCGGCCCTTGGTCCGCTCCCTGGCGACTTCCTGCAAAAAGCCGTCGTCGACGTATTTCTCGATCAAATGCGCCAACGGCGTGTCGTCGGCCAGAGCGGAACCGTCGATCAGACCATGTACGTTATAGGTGTAAATGTCTTTTCTTCCGTACTTCGTGAAGATCTCCCGCAGTTGACCATCACGTTCACGCCCGAGGAATACGAACGGCGCAATGAGAGCGCCGGAGCTGATACCTGTAACCAAATCGAACCTCGGCCGCGTGCCCACCTCGCTCCATCCCACCAGCAGACCAGCGCCGAAGGCGCCGTCTTCGGCACCGCCGGAAATGGCCAGAAGATTCGAGACCGGCGACGATTGGGCTTGCGTCCTGGGCAAATCCGCCATCGCGATCGTTTCAATGGCGGGCGCAGATGCGTCGCCCCAGAAGCGGATATTATGAAATCCCTCGAGGTCGATCTGGCCGGCATTCGCTTGCGGCAGAACATTGCGCGGGGAAATCGTCGCACATCCACCCGTCAGCAGGGCCATCGAACTGATCAGGCCGAGAAACGCCACGCGCCGAGGCGCAGCCCCCAAGCGGACGTCGCGCAGTTTTTGATTGAAGGCATCGATAGCCCGCCGAAAGGGCCTCAACATCGGCCGGGACTTTTTCGGGTATCGCACGGACGCGACCAGCACCGTGGCCTCGAATACATCCCGATATTTTTCGAAATTTCCATCTCAGGAGATCATCATCCCATCGAGATTGCACTTCAGTTATGAAGCGGCGGCGGATGAGTGTTGACATTGTGGTATTATCGCGGCCGCTTCATCGCGGCGCAGCTTATTTGACAAAGCTCAGATACGAGGCGAGCGCCTCGATTTCATTCGGGCCAAGATGGGTCGCAACCATCGGCATCGGAGACTCCGTACCCGAATGATAGCCTTGGCCCCATTGCTCGAGCCGGCCCTTCAAATAGAAATAGGCCAGTCCCCCGAGACGAGGAATGTTTCGTACGCCCTCGGCGTTCGGGCCGTGACAGGCATAGCAGGACACGATATTGGCTTCGGGGATTCCATCCATGTAGATCGTTCTTCCCCGCGACACGAGCGTGCTGTCGCCGTCATTGGCGGCTTTCGGCGAGATCGTCGCGAAATAATTCGCCAGATTGCCGGCCGTTTGCAGATCGAGGGCCGCGACCGCGCTCCACATATATTGCTTCGAAAATGGATTATCCCGCGCGTGCGCGCGAAAGCTCCTGATCTGACTCATGATGTATTGCGGCCGCTGTCCGGCCAGCCGCGGCGCGACCGTATAGCCTTGCGCTCCCGCTCCGTGACACCAGGTGCAGTTGCGCACGGCGGGGCTCTCGCCGGCCCACGCGGAAACACTAGAGGCGAGGATCGCCATGACCGCCATTTGCAAACCGATGCGCTTCATGACCCCAGGCTTTCGCGCTTCATGTACGCACCGACGTGTCGGCGTACGAGACGGCAGCACTTACTGCAGATAACTGACATAGGCCGCGACCGCTTCAATCTGTGACCGCGTCAGGTTGTGCGCGGTCGGCGCCATGATGGCGGATGTATCGATTGCCGAGCCCTGACCTCGCTCCGTCTTCCAACCTGTCAACTGGCCCACCGTGTACGCGTAGACTTGACCCGCAAGTCGCGGAATTTCATTTTGACCCTTGCCCTCCGTGCCGTGACAGGCGGAGCAAGCGGGGACGTTGGATTCGGGAAGACCTTCCTCGAAGATTCGTTTCCCGGTCGCGATCGGTCCCCTTGGCGCTCCGCCGAGCGGCTTGGGATTGAGGCCTCTGAAATGCGTGGCCAGCGCCGTCAGCATCGACGGGCTCAGCACATGCGCGACGTTGAACATGATCGGATTGGTCCGCCTGCGCTCGATGAAGGCCCGCAGCTGAGCCTCGATGTATTCGGGCTGCTGCCCGGCCAGCCGCGGCATCGGAAAGTATCCGAGATATCCCTGGCCCGACAGCCCATGGCAGGTTTTGCAATATTCCAGCTTGGCCTCCAGGCCTCCCTTCGCGTGCCCAGCCATGTCCTCCGCGTGACCGCTTGCGGAAAACAACGCTGCCATGACCGCTGTCTGCAATATCAGCCGCAGGCCGATGACCTTCGCGATCCGGCCTCCTCGCCTGCCGCCTGACGGGTCCGCTCCGTGTGAAAAGGCTCCGACCATCACCAACCGGACCCCCAAATGTGAAAATTCAACCCGACCTTGACGACCTGAACGGTCTGCTTGACGTCGACAACCCCAGTGAAGCCGTTGATCGAGTCGGCCATCAGGATGCCGCCATGCCCGAATGAGTAGTAATCATATTCGACATTGACCGACCAATGACGTGCGAAAGCCCAATCCACGCCGCCACCCACGATCCAGCCGTAGCGGTTGTCCAGCCCTTGAAAGTCATAAGGAAGACCCGTGAATGTACCGCTGACATTGTATTTGTCTCCGGCCAGTGCGGCGCCGCCTTTGGCGTAAAGCAGGACATTGTCGAAGGCGTAGCCGACACGCGCGGTCACGCTCGCAAGAAAGTCGGTGTTCGCCTGCATGAGCCCGATGTCGGGATTGCCGAGCGGGAGGCCGACGGACGTACTGCCTTTCATGGTCGAGCCCAGGGCTGAGCCCTCGACACCAACCACCATGGAAGAAGGGAACTCATAGTCGCAGCCGATCTGTCCGCCGATCACGGCGCCGGTCGGCGACGTGCTTGCGGTGGTGACGCCGGTAGTCGCCCCGGGGAAGATAAATGAATCCTGCACGAGCTGCACCGGATCGGTCATGTCCTTGCGGGCAATCCCGCCGCCGAGACTTCCGCCGACATAGCAGCTGGTCCAGCTGAACCGCGGCGCCGCATAGGGCACCTCCGACTTCATCGGCAGGTCCGCTGCGATCGCTGGTGCCGCGAGGGTCACCGCGAGCACTGCTGCGTTGGCGAAAAGGAGTTTTCTCATCGGACAATCTCCGTATGCGGACGCGTCCGCCTACATCGCAAACCAGGCATGGAGGAACAGGGTGTTGTTGTCGTGGGCGGCGACCGTGGTGCCGTTTAGCTTGTTGTAATAGGTGTACTGCAGGCCGACGCGGGCGTTGAACCATGGCCAGCCGATCATCTTGCTGGCCCCGAACGGGATGTAGGCGATCTCGGCCATGAAGCCGTCCGTGTTCGGTGTCGAGGCGGCCCCGGTGACGGGATCGGTCCCGTACAGGTTCATGTCGGCGGTGCCCCATTGATTGAAATATTGCCCGGTGAACACGACCCTGTTGTCGGCACCGTAGGCGAATGAAGCCTGCAGCTTGAGGCTGTTGAGCTGGTTGGTGGGATTGGACGCACTCGCGTTGAGGAAGCTCGCATCCAATTGCTGAAACTCGCGGATATAACTGCCCCGCAAGGTCAGCCAGTAATTGTCGCCTTGATACTGATATTGGGTGTCGAAGCCGATATCGGTGAACCTGTCGGTTTGTGGGAACACATCGGTCGACCAGCTCGCGAAGCTTGTATCAACCCAGGGATGGACGTTGAACTGCGCTCCGAATGCGCCGATCATCCACGTATTCCTGCCCCAGTGCGGTTCCAGCGCAATGCGCCAATAGGGCGCGATGTTGCCGAGCTGACCCGGCCCAGCGAACGGATCGGTACCCAGCGCGTTCTGCTGGCTGAAGCCGAGCGTCTTGTAGCCGGTGATTTCCAGATAAAGCAGATCATTGATAAAGGTATAGGCGCCGACGCCGCCGACATGCGCGGCAAACGCGCCCTCGATCGCCGTATTATGACCCTGTAGGCCAAGGATCGTCGAACCGGCGTAAGGAAAGGACCATGCCGGTGTGGTGTTCCAGACATCCTGAACGGTCGGGTTATTGTTGGCCGTGATGCCGTAGATCAGGTCGAGCGGCCCGATGCGGGCCGTGCTGGCATAGCGAACGTCGGTATTGTCCCACGTCCAGGTGTGGCCGAATGGATCGCCAAATCCTCCGGGCGGCACCGCGTTATAGGTGACTTGCGCGAAGGCACCGATATTGTCGGTGATCGCGCCACCGTAGAACGCGCTGAACGGCGAGAGCACGACATTGTTGTTCGCGCTATAGGGGTCGGCACCAGTCAGCGGCGCCTGGGTGTGCGTGTAACCGACGATCGCCATCATCGAGATCGGCGGGACGTAATCCTTGTCAGCCTCCGGAGTCGCCGAAGTCGAGGGCAGCGATTTAACATAGCCGAGCATCTTGTCGTACTCGGCGCGCGCGTCCTGAGCGCCTTTGGACGAAAACGGCGTCGTCTGGAATTCGCCGCCGCCGGTGGTATATCCGAGCAGCTTGAACCTGCGGCCATAGGGGGTCAGCGCGGGAAAATCGGTGTGACAGGTACCGCAGGGTTGTCCGGTCTGCCGCGCGAAGCTCGGCAGGGCTTGTGCCGGCGGCGCAAAACCGATCGTCAGGAAACCGATCGCGAGGGCAACAAGTGCAGCGGCAGCCAACAGCCTGCAGTTGCCGAAACGTGGGGTCGTGGAATGCCCGCCATTGCCTTGCATCGCGCGCCATTTCGTTGTTTGCGACGCTTCGTGCCCCCGCACGAAATCTGAATCCGCCTGAATCAATGATAATCGAAGAGCCGTGAACGCAGCTAAGACAAAAGCCCGCGATGAACCGGATTTCTCAGCGGAGTGACATTTGTACAACTGTTAGTTGTAAGCGCATAAATCAGCGCTCGGCGAAATATCTTATTTCGTCGCTCATCGAATCCGACACTAGCAGAAACGGCCGACTTTATCCGGCCGTCTGCCCACTTATGCACTAAGTGCACCGACCTTCGCGGGAAGCGATTTGATCCAGATCAAATCAGGCAGGAAAAATTCAGCTGGATCGAACAGCCCGGTGTGGCGTAACGTGATCAACATTTAAAGGGCGGGCTTATGCGCATTCTCTCGGCACTGCTGACGGCAGCTTTCGCGATCGCCCTCCCGGCACAGCTGCAAGCGGAAGACAAGGCCAAGGCCGACTTCTCGCAACAGGAGCTTGAGGCCAAAATCGCCTATTGCAAAACCTGTCATGGGGTGTCGGGGCAAGGTTTTCGTGGATCGTTTCCAATGCCGCGGCTGGCAGGACAGCAGCCCGAATACCTTGCCAATCAGTTGCAGGCGTTTATCGATCGCAGGCGCACAAACCCCGTGATGTTTAACGTGGCGCATGTGCTGAGTCCGGCGATGCTCAAGGCACTGGCCGAGCATTTCAAGGACCTCAACCCTAAACCGCTGGGAGGGGGCTCGAAGGAACTCGCGGCTGCGGGCAAGAAAATCTACGAAGAAGGCGTACCCAGCGCCGAGGTTCCTCCGTGCGCTACCTGTCACGGCGCGGAAGCAAAGGGCGCTGATGCATTTCCTCGCCTGGCAGGACAGCTCAATGATTATGTCACAAAGAAACTTCTGAACTGGAGCAAGGAACGCGGTCAGGATCCGGCCAAGCCCGACAACTCGGCCATTATGCAACCGATCGCGCATGGCCTGACCGAGGATCAGGTGAATGCCGTCGCTGCGTATCTCAGTTATCTCGAATAGTTCCGTCGTACCGAGTCCATAACGCGCGCCGCGCCGACAATCGTCTGCAAGAACCAAAAAGAGCTGTCATTAAGTTGGTTGCCCTCTCACGACAGGATGAAAATCATGGCTGCACTATCAGGAATTTCCCGACGGCAGGCGCTGACAATCGCGGCCGGCATGGCCGGAGCCTCGGTCACGGGCGCTGCAGTGGTCGTCGGCACATCCACGCCCGCGCAGGCGGCCAAGGCATCGCAGAAAATTGTGAAGTATCAGGACACGCCGAAGGGAGATCAACGCTGCGAAAATTGCGTCCAGTTCGAAGCCCCATCATCCTGCAAAACCGTAGATGGAACGGTTTCTGCGCAGGGCTGGTGCATGGTCTATGCGAAGAAGCCGGCATAAGCACGGGGGCCTGCAAATTGCGGCGGGGGGAGTTCGCTATCGGCGGTGGCGCACACGTTTCCCGCCACCAGACAAGTGAACCTAAAAGGCATTTCGAGATTCAGGAGAGCGCTTCGACAGAGTGGGGCGCTGTTTCCTGCGAAACCGACGCTGGACTGCGACGGATCGGATTCAGGCGCCATAATACACTCGATTCTCATCGAGAATCAGGATTTTCAAAAAAGTGGTGCCCAGGAAAGGACCCATGCTATACCCGCAAGCAATTGTAATCACTAAATTATCTTTGCGCGATTTTGAAAAAGGCCAACACAAAGGCCAACAATTTTTCAGCGCTTACCGTAGCCGCGCGATCGATCTTCCGACCTCCGTCCTCTAGGCCATCCTCAAGCGCGTCAGTCCGTTCCGCGCCCATGACGGGCGTCAATCGTGCGCGGCGCAAGTGGGCTTAACGGGGAATGCCGGCCGCAGGTTTTGCGCGCTGCCCGCCGCCGCCGGCTTGCTTTGCGCCATGTAGCCGCGCTTCAATGGCGGCATGCCCGATACCCCAATTGATTTTAGCGCGCCCGCAGAGCTTCGAAAATGGCCGTCACTCAACAAGCAGCGCGTTAGCGTCTCGCTCGGCGCGCGTCCCTACATGATCAGTGAAGGCACCCTCGACGAGTGTATCCAGCACTTTATGCAGCTCCGCGAAGCGCAACGTCATCTGTACGAAATTTACACCGCGCCGCAGTCCGATGTGGTCGGCGCGGTTTTGTCGACGGAACACATCGTCGAGCTGTCCCGGTTGAGAGATTTTCTTGGAAAATAGCGCCTGGTGAAATTTGCCGCTGATCGCCCTCATGCCGACCCCGAGAAAGCCGCTCGCAAGTTGGTCGAGATTGCCAACGCGGTCGAGGCGGTACAGGACGGTCGTATCCATATGAGCCGATCAACGGGCCGCTTCTGTATGAGTTGAACGGCAGCCCGACCGAATACAGCGCCGGCCTCAAGCTGGCGATTGCTCGCGGTTGGCTATGGCTGCATGAGTCCGGAACAATGTAAAGTTTACCCAAGTCAGCGCGGAGTTGTTCGCCTAAGGTTCAACCCGATCTGCAACGCTTTGAAGAGCATGAGACGGTTGGACATGTCGCAAACAGGCGCCGCACTATTGGCGCATCAGTTTGAATATGCTGGCAGTTTCTTGCGCGATTTTCGAAACGGACCACGAAAAGAACCACAGAGTTGCGGGGCTGCCGCAGTCGGCGGGACCCGATTGTCAACGGAGGATGCCCTACTTACGCTTGCCGCGATCGAGCTTCGTCGCCGACTGCTTTAGCAACTCGGCGGGTTCGACCTGGAGCACCGTCGCGAGCTTGCCCACGATCTTTAGGCTCGCATAGAACACACCCTTTTCAAGTTGGCTCAGATAGCTTCGGCTCAC
Source organism: Pseudomonadota bacterium (assembly GCA_021779635.1). The sequence goes on from JAJYAH010000143.1 coordinate 11,290, forward strand.
TTCCGCTTGGTATGCCAAGTCGTCCTGCGAGAGCCCCTTGGCGTGCCGCAGCCGGCGAAGATTGGTTGCAAACACCTCTCGCAAGTCCATGCGCGAAGCGAAGCAATCTGTTCAAAATATGCACCTCGATATATTGAACAAAATGCCGCGCGGGCGTTAATCTGCTCGCAGTCGGGCTAATTTCAGGGGGGGGCGTTCATGTTTACGGACGTGCGCGCGGGATGCGCTGCTTCCACAGCGCTCTTCGTGCTGGTTGTTTCGGTCCTTCTCTCGAACCGAGCCCAGGCTCAAGCATCAGACGAGCAGTGCGGTGCGCTGCTTCAGCAAACGTCGTCGGCGCTCGAAGCCAAGAGCAGCAGGCAGATTGTATTGTCGGAACGTCAGTATCTCACCTGGTGTCGAGAATCCTGTGTTTCGGCATGGAATAAGGACCCCGTTTTCGGGGTGATCGGCATCCAATCGGGACCCCGGGACAAGGGTCCACAGTGGCTTCCATCAAATCATGG
>JAJYAH010000915.1 GCA_021779635.1 Pseudomonadota bacterium
TTCAACATGCTCTATCAGGTGCTGCTCGGCCAGGAAAAAGGCCCGCGCTTCGGCTCGTTCGTCGCGGTCTATGGTTTGGCCAACGCCGTGGCCATGATCGACGGCGCGCTGGCGCGGTCGGGGTGATGCTCTCGTCATGCCCGGGACAAGCCCGGGCATGACGCAGATAGGTTTTGATGCGGCGTTACCGGCTCACCCACCACTCCGGTGCCCTTCGCCGCGCGTCATCGTGGCTCCAACGGTGAAGCGGCAAATCTGGATAGGAGGCCCGCTGCAATTTCAGCCAAAGGCCGCCCCGGTTTGCGCTAGACTGTCTCCTGAAACAAGGCCCGAATCTCCGGCAAGGACAGGCAACATCCCCGATTAGGGGCAGACAACCGCGGGAGGATACGCATGCAGTTCAGGGTTTCACCGAAGACGCTTGACGAATGCAGCGCCGAGGAGTGGCAGGCGCGGGTCGATCTCGCTGCCGCGCATCGGCTGGCTTACATGCATGATTTCAGCGAAGGCATTTTCAACCATTTGACCCTGGTGGTGCCGGGCCGCACCGACCGCTACTACCAGATCCCGTTCGGGATGCATTGGTCCGAGGTCACGGCGTCCTGCTTCATGGAAGTCGGCATCGACGACGGGCTGGTCAAAAGCGGCGCCGGTGATGTCGAACGTTCCTGCTACTGCATCCATGCGCCGATTCACAAGGCGCTGCCGCAGGCCAAGGCGGTGTTTCACACCCACATGCCCTATGCGAGCGCGCTGACCCGTCTGGAGGATCCGCGCATCAAGGAGATCGGCCAGACCGAAGTCGGGATGTCCGGCAAGATTGCCTATGACGACGAGTATACCGGCCCGGCGTTCGATCCGGCCGAAGGCGCGCGGCTGGCACGCGTGATCGGCGACAAGACGGTCTTGTTCATGGCCAATCACGGCATCTCCACCGTCGGCGAAACCGTCGCCGATGCCTATGACCGGCTTTATTACATCGAGCGCGCGGCGCAGGTTCAGATTTACGCGATGTGGACTGGCCAGAAGCTCAAGCAGCTTCCTGACGCCGTGGTCGAGAAGACCAAGCGCGATATCGGGCGCGATATCGGCGGCGGCAACAATGTCCCTCGGTACGAACCGGGTCCCGCGCAGCGGCATTTCGATGCGCTGAAGCGTATCCTCGACCGCAAGGAGCCGGACTACGCGACGTAGGCTTTGGATTGATCCCGCCCTACTGGCTCACCCACACGATCCGCGCGATCCACTGCACCTCGGCGGCGGCCAGGGTGCGGTCGGGCTGGTTCGCGTTGAATGATTGCAGTTCAAGCGACTTCGCGGTGCGGCGTTTCAATTCCCGCAGCATCACTTCGCCGGCTTTGGTCTTTACAACCACGCGGTCGCCGCGCCGGATCGGCGTGCCCGGCGACACCACGATCATGTCGCCGTCGCGGTAGACGGGCTTCATCTGGTCGCCGGAAATTTCCAGCGCATAGGCGTGCTCGTCGCTGACCGCGGGCAGGCCGGCCTCGTCCCAGCCCTTGCCGCCTGGAAACCCGGCTTCGTCGAAGGCGCCGGCCATGCCCGCCTGCGCCAGACTGAGCAGCGGCACCGACTGCACGGTCTGGTCGGTATCGCCAATCAATTGCACAAAGCTGTCGATCGAACTGGTGGTCGCGGCGAGTGCCTTGGAAATCGATTCGGTCGAAGGCCAGCGTTCGCGGCCGTCGGCGGTGACGCGTTTGGATTTGTTGAAGGTGGTGGGATCGAGGCCCGATTTTTTGGCCAGGCCCGAAGCCGAAAGCCCGGCGCGCTCGGCCAGCCGATCCAGCGCGGTCCAGACCTGGTCATGAGTCAGCGTTCGCGGGGCTTTCGGCGGCTTGACCATGGCTCTAGGAATTATTACCTCATCCGCCCGCTTCTCGCAATCCCGCGCGCGCGGCCTGAACGCTGCCCTTGAAGTGTGTCGGTGCCGCCGATACGGTCGAAATCAGGCCCGGAGATTCCGGGGAAATCCCAAGAGACTCAACGACAAGCAGGATGTGGGCGCCGGTGCGCAGGATCTACAAAATCTGTCCCGCTTCGGCCTGGCGCGAGGCCGAGCGGCAAGGCGTCTACCGGGGCAGCGCCGACGATGCCCGCGATGGCTTCATTCATTTTTCCGCACGCTCGCAGGTGGCGGAAACGGCAGGCAAGCATTTCGCCGGCCAGACCGGGCTGTTGCTGATCGCGGTCGATGCCGACGCGCTGGGAGCGGCATTGCGGTGGGAGCGCTCGCGCAACGACGAGCTGTTTCCGCATCTCTACGGCGAACTCGATCTCGGCGCGGTTACCGGCATCTACGATATGCCCGCGCGGTCCGATGGCACACACGTGGTCCCGGAGCTCGCGCCGTGATCCGCGCCTTCGACGCCTTCTCGTTGCCGCTGCTGCGCTGGTTCGATCCGGAGGACGCGCATCGTCTGGCGGTCCAGGGCCTGCGGTTGCTGCCGCCGATGCGGCCGCGGCCGGACGATCCCAAACTGGCGGTGCGGGCCTTCGGCCTGAACTTTCCCAATCCGGTCGGCATGGCGGCGGGCTTCGACAAGAGCGCGGAAGTGCCGGACGCGCTGTTGCGGCTGGGTTTCGGTTTTGTCGAGATCGGCTCGGTGACGCCGAAGCCGCAAGCCGGCAACCCGCGGCCGCGCCTGTTCCGGCTGGAGCGCGACGAGGCGGTGATCAACCGCATGGGATTTAACAATGACGGCGCGCAGGCGGTGCTGCGGCGGCTGGCCGCGCGCGCGCATCTCGGCGGTATCGTCGGGGTCA
>JAJYAH010000144.1 GCA_021779635.1 Pseudomonadota bacterium
GCACCGTGTGGCGGCGGTGCAGCGCGTGCTCACGGAATATGGCTACGGCCAGTTGAAGCCGACCGGGACGATCGGTTCGGACACCCAGGCCGCGATCCAGAAGTTCGAGCGGGAGCGCAAGCTGCCGGTGACCGGGCAGATGTCCGATCGCCTGGTGCGCGACCTTTCCGCCATGATCGGCCACCCGATCGACTAGCGTGTTTTCGAGCGAAAGCCTGCCCCACACTTGATGCGTGGTGGACACCGGTTCGCGTGAAGAGAACGCGTCAAAACATAATCTGGCCTCATCTCCGGCGCTGGCCTATCGTCTGGTCCATGCGATTGAAATCCGGCATATGGGTGGCGGCTTATTTGCGCCGCTGCCAGACCGAGGGGATATTCGGTGCGGTGCGCCGGCGCGGCGCGGAGGAGGCCGGTGCGGTCTTTGTCAAGGTGGCGCTGCTCGATGGCAACGCCGTGCTGTATGCGCCGGCGCCGCAGACGGCCTATGACGACAGCCGGCCGATCGAGCGCATTTTCGCAGCCACCTCGCCGCAGCCGGTGCCGGAAGCATCCGTGGAGGAGCGGCTGGCGAAGGAAGTCCGGTTCGACCCGGATGTCTGGATCGTCGAGACCGAGGACAGAGCAGGGCGGCATTTTCTCGATCTGGCGCGGAGTTAGAGCGAGATGACGTTTCTTCGAATTGTCATCTCACTCTAATTTCTTTATTTGAGCATGATCTTTTCGGAAAACCGGTACCCACTTTTCCGGATCATGCTCTAACTTCCTGCGCCTTGCGAGCCTTTGCGCGGTGCGACACCCGCGTCGGGCGATTGCGCCGGACGCGCATGAGCGGACGCCGCGCGTGCGCGGTGATGTTCGTCATCGTAAAGCCCGGGGCGGTATTTGGCGCGGGTGACCGCCATGGTCGAGCCGCGCCAGGCAGCCAGCATGACCAGCGCGGATCGCTCGCTCAACCGGTCATACAGGCGCGACAGCCGGTAGACGGTGTTCACCGAGGTTCCAAATTCGGGATTGAGAAACAGCAACACCCGCTGAAAAACCGCGCTCGGCATGTCCAGCGCCCGGACTGCGCAAGCCAGCGGCTCGCCGCCGGGATCGTTGACGACCTGGGCGGCAACCCGCGACGGCAATATCAGGGTCTCGCCGAGTTCCAGCGTGAAGTTTTCGACGTCGGCGGCGAACGCAGCCATTTCGAGCGTTTCGATGGCGCGTGCCGCGCGTGCGGCGGGAATTCGTGGCGAAGCCCGCAACGGGGTGTCGGCGAGATTGTGCAGGATCAGGGCGCGCTCGCTGGCGCCGGCGCGAAAAAACATATCGTTGATTTCGGCGGCATCCTTCGGCTGCATCGACAAGTTCGATGCCATCCGCAATTGCGCCTCGCTCGGTGTCTTGGCGGGGGGCGCGGCGACAGGCTGCGCCGGAATCGCGGCCGCCAGCGGCACGCGCTGGTCGGAACTGGCGGGTTTCAGCCCGAGTCTCCTCAATACTTCGGCCGGCGTGCCCGGATAGATCGCAAGCCGCGCCCGAACGGCCGCGCGCGTCGCGTCGTCGACCTGATCGATCAGCCGCGAGGTCAGTTCGACGAACTGCCGCGCTTCGTCGTCGCTGTGTGCGCTGGCCTGCACGTAGAGGTCGGTCAGTACCCGCAGCAACGTAGGGCGAATATCGACGCCCTCCCGGCGCGAGAGCGTCATCAGGCCATCGAAGCCGGGAAACAGCGAAGGTTTGGTCATGTCAGGGTACGCGACTGAGTAATCCTCGCGCCAGCCTAACTCGGTTGCTTTAAAAGCTCGTTAAGGAAAACAACCGGTGAAGGCCGCTCGCCATATTGGCGGCTTTCGGGGCGCGGCGCAGCGCCTTGCGGTCGGGTACCGACAGTCGGCGGTGCCGCGACGGCAAATTAAGATGCCATTAACCACGTCCTGTTCTTAATGACGGCGTGTCGCCAGCCAAATCAGGTCAGAGCGGCAACCAGAGAAAGTTTGACATGGGTACCATCATTGAATTTCCGGCGGATGCGGCTTCGCGCCGGCTGGACGCAACCATGGATGGCGCTCCACGCGAGGGCATGGGCATCATCCTGATCCTCCCCGTTGTCCGGATCGAACGCGAACCCGATCAGACCAGCGGCGGCAGCGGACCGGAAGAGGGAACGGCCCCGGGCCGCCGCCGCCGTCGGCGCACCTGACACCGGATATTTGACATGCCGGAGACGTGTTTTCCGATCCGGACAAGACGGCGGGCTCTGGTCCCGTCGCCGGTGCTGACGCTATTGCTCATCGGCGCGACGCTCGGCGGCTGCAGCGGCGGCGATTTCGGCCGCACCCGTCAGGACTTTATCAGCGACGACATGCATCGCTGGATCGGCGGCGAGGCGACGGGTAGCGTCGGCCTGCGTCCGTCGCAATTCCAGCTCACCGACAATGAACGGCAGCTTCGCGATCTCGCCTACCAGCTGATCGAGCCGCCGCATTCGCGTCCCGCCTGGAAGAGCGTGTTCGGCGACTATGCAACAATTGCTTCGCCGTGGCGGCAGAAGCCGGTGTTCGATCGCACCGCCTATGGGCGTCAGCTGATCGACGAGCCGCATCGTTCGCATGCCTCGCGCTACGCGCAGCTGATCGACGATGTGCGCGACGACATCACGCGGTTCGAGTCGTTTTTCGCCAGCGCCACGCGCGTGTTCGACCTCGACCGCAAGCGCAACGCCAGTCTTGCGCATATTTCCGAATTGTCGCCACGCGAGCGCGCCGACGCGGTCGCCCGCATGGAGGAAAACACCCTGATCGTGCAATGGGTGCAGCAATGCCTGGAGCAGCGAATCTCGTCCTACCATTGGGCACTGGAGCGGCTGGTGCTTCAGGCGCCGGATAACATGGCCGCCGACGCCGATCGGCTGATCAGCGAGCTTGCCGCGCAAACGGCGCATCCGCCGGTCGCGGCACAGCCGGTGATCGGACATGCGTTGAGCACGCGCGGCTGAGGAATTTCAGAGCAACCTGTCGCGTTTCGGTCAGCGCCTGGCTCGCGGTGGCTCCGCCTGCCTGGCCGGTGGTTCGGTCTGCACCTTGCAGCTCGATGCGGCGAGAGAAGCCTGGGCCTGCGGCATCAGGCCGGGCTCCGCCGCCAGGGCTTTCAACACAATCAATCCGGTGGCGGTCGGAGAATCGATGATCAGCCGGTCGGCCGCCGTCACGTCCTCGTCTTCCGGCAATTCGGCATGCTGCGCTTCGGTCATGAGATCGAGCTCGATCACCTTGCGTCCGGCGGATCGGTCGTTGATGGCGTAATAGGCCACTTCGTTACGGGTATAGAACGACACCGAGGTGTAGGCCTGACTGACGGGAACGGTGAGCTTGATCGGGCCGGCCGACAGATCGTAGCGGCAAATCGCCAGCGCGAAGGCCGGATCCATGAACGGCATCGGCGCGTTGTTCGGATCGGCCAAATGGAGCGGGGTGACGGCGTTGAGTTTCGTCATCGGCGTGAGGCGCGAATAGGCGTCCTGGGTCGCAATGCGCGGCAACGCCAGAACGCTGACGAGATGAACAACGCCGCCCAGCAGCACGCCCGCGACGATGGTGAGCAGCAAGCGGATCACGGGCACCCCGCGGTCGCAATCGAGGGCATCGGTGCATCGCGCACGGTGCGCGTCGCGACGCCAACCGGCGTGTCGTAAAGCCGGAGCATCAGCGCATAACGCTCGATGCCTCCAGTGGGTAGCCAGTTTCCCGCGCGAGACCTCGGTGCCAGCCGCACCTCGAACGAGCCGTCCGCTCCGCGGATGATTTCCTGGCTGGTAAAGCCGTAACGCCCCAGCGAATTCGCGACCAGACGTCCTTTCGAATCGTAGAGCGTCAAGGTCCAGAACCGGGCGGCGGGCGTGACGCCGCTGACGACGACGTCGCATCGACCATCAAGCGGTCGCTTGCGGTCATCCGTCTTCGCCGAGAATGCAACGCCGTCTCCGGTGCCGATCGGCAGTTCGCCGCTGCGGGCGATGGTCGCGCGCGAATACGGATCGACGTCGGCGGTGCCGGTCTTGGGGCGGGCGGTCCAGGCGCCGATCGTGAGGGTGCCGAGATCGGTGCCGCGCGTCGCGGTCAGCCATGTCGCGCCGAGGCCAACGACGGTAGCGAGGATCAGCGCCAGCAGGGTGAAGAATATCAGCCGCACGTCAATTCTTGCGTGGCGAAGGCGTCGCCGCGCCGTCCGGTGCCACCGCCGCGAAGCTATCCGGGAATGCGATCGACTGGCTGGATGATAACGGCTTCGCAGGTTTCGCCGGGTCGGCAGACGAGGTTCTCCCCAGCGCCTTGCCGGCATCGTCGAGCAGTTTCTCCACGTGCACCAGAATATCCGCACCACGTCTGGTCAGGATCGGCGGCGGACCAGGCTTGGTTTCCGCAACCTTGGCCGCGCCAGCCGCCGCGCTGGCAGCCGCTGGTGCTTTCTGGCCAGCGCCGACTCCGGCGATCTCTTTGATCTCGACGCCCTGATGCGCCACGGTCATGATGTCGTGCCAGGTCTGCGCCGGCAGCGAGCCGCCGGTCATGCGATTGGTTGGCGAATAATCGTCATTGCCGTACCAGACCGCGCAGGTGAAGTTGCCGGTATATCCGACGAACCAGGCGTCGCGATAGGCGCTGGTGGTGCCGGTCTTGCCGGCGGTCGGGATGCCGTCGAGCGCAGCGCGGCGCGCGGTGCCCTCGCTGACGACGTGGCTCATCATGCCCGCCATGTCGGCGGCGACGGAAGCCGGAATGGCCTGAACCGGCTTCTTGCCGTCGCGGTCGAAGCGCCAGACCAGATCGCCGGCGCCGGTGCGAACTTCCAGCACGGCATGCGGTGTGACCGCTTTGCCCTTGTTGGGGAAGGTCGCATAGGCCACGGCATGTTCGAGCACGGTAACTTCGTCCGCGCCGATCGGCAGCGACGGCGTATCCGGCAGCGGCGCCTTGATGCCGAAGCGGCGCGCCACCTCCACGATCTTGGCGCGGCCGACCTTGGCCGGGTTCGGCGACTTGCCGCCCATGGCGATCGACAGTTTCACCGGAATGACGTTGATCGAGCGGGTGATCGCCTGCGTCAGCGTCACCGGGCCGGAGTAGGAATGGCCGTAATTCTGCGGGCACCAATTGCCGATGCAAACCGGGCCGTCGACAACGATCGAGTTCGGCGTGAAGCCGTTCATCAGCGCCGTCGCGTAGACGTAGGGCTTGAACGACGAGCCGGGTTGCCGGTAGGCGTCCACGGCACGGTTGAACTGGCTCGCGCCATAGTCGCGTCCGCCCACCATCGCGCGGATGCCGCCATCGAGATCGCTGACCACGGTCGCAGCCTGGGTCGCATGATAGTCGCGGCCGAACTGGCGCAACTGGTTTTCGATCGCTTCCTCGGCGCCGCGCTGCACGTTCATGTCGATCGCGGTGCGGACCACGAACACGCGTTCAGTGTACGACTTCGGAAACGTATCGACCAGCTTGCGCATCTCGTCGAACGCCCAGTCGAGATAATAGTTCGGCGAATTCTCGTCACGGCGGTCGACGGCATTGGCCGGATTGCGGCGTGCACCGAACACCTGGCCTTCGGTCATGAAGCCGGCATCGACCAGATTATCCAGCACCACGTTGGCGCGGGCGCGGGCAGCGGGCAGGTTGATGTGCGGCGCGTATTTGGTGGGAGCCTTGAACAATCCGGCGAGCATCGCGGCTTCGGCGAGATTGATGTCGCGCACCGACTTGTTGAAGTAGAAATGCGCCGCGCCATCGACACCGAAGGTGCCGCCGCCCATATAGGCGCGATCAAGATAGAGCTTGAGAATTTCGTTCTTGGTGAGCCGCGTCTCCAGCCAGACCGCGAGAAACGCCTCGTTCACCTTGCGCTCGATGGTGCGCTCATTGTTCAGGAACAGGTTCTTCGCCAGCTGCTGCGTAATCGACGAGCCGCCCTGCCGCACACCGCCGGCCTGTGCGTTGGTTACCAGCGCGCGAAGCGTTCCGGCGACGTCGATGCCGAAATGATCGTAGAAGCGGCGGTCCTCGGTGGCGAGCGTCGCCTTGATCAGGTTGTCGGGAAAATCCTCAAGCGGAATCGAATCATTGTGCTTGATACCGCGGTTGCCGATCGGATTGCCGTAGCGATCGAGAAACGTCACCGCGAGATCGGATTTTTTCAGCCAGTCCTCGTCGGCGGTTTCGCGGAATGCCGGCACCGCCAGCGCCAGCATCAGCAGCAGTCCGCCGAGCCCGAAGGTTGCGGCTTCCGACAACGGTTCGATGAAGACCCAGCGCTTCCAGCGGCCGACATAGAAACGGTCCATGAACGTCGAGAACCGCTCGTAGAGTTCCCGCGCGCCGACAAGGGTCGAGAACAGCGTGGAATCGAAACGCGCATCCAGATCCAGACGGAGATGATTGATCCGCCTCTTCCAATTGTCTGGGATGATCTTGCGCACCAGGGCCCTTGGTCAGTTCGCAGCGCTCTAGCGCCCGGATCGGGCACCGCCGAGACGTCTTGCTGGAATGTTGCGGCAAACCCAAGGCGCCTTTGCGCTATCGGGGGCCTCGGTCGTTTTGTAGCCGAGCAGGGGTCATAAACCAATGGTCGGACGCACGATTTTGATCGGGAGGGCTAACGCCGGGCGGGCTTTTGCACCGCCGCGAAAGCTTGCCGCTTGCACCCCTGCCGTCGCAACCCCTAGAACGGCAAGGCCCGCTGCTATCCAAGAACGTCAGGACCCATGACCGTCCGCTCCCCGCCGCCCTCGGACCAAGAGGGATTCTTCTGGAAAACCAAGACGTTGGAGGAGATGTCCAGCGCCGAATGGGAAAGCCTGTGTGACGGCTGTGCGCGGTGTTGCCTGGAAAAGCTCGAGGATGAGGATACCGGCAAGATCTACTTCACCCACGTTTCCTGCAAGCTGCTCGATGCGGGGCTGTGTGCCTGCAAGGACTATGCGAATCGATCCGACCTGGTTTCGGATTGCGTGAGGCTCACGCCGGCCAACGTCCGCACCCTGAACTGGCTTCCGCCGAGTTGTGGCTACAAGCTGGTGGCGGAAGGCCGTGATCTCTATTGGTGGCATCCGCTCATTTCGGGCGATCCCAATACGGTGCACGAAGCCGGCGTGTCGGTACGCGGGCGGGTGCAGGGGACCGAGAACGAGATCGCGGATGCCGACCTCGAGGATCACATCGTGCAATGGCCGCAGCACTTGCCAAAGCGCGCCCGTCTCAAGAAGCGGCCGCGCTCCTGAAGACCATTCTCGCGCATCCAGCCCCGCATAAGTGCCGTGGAAGTTTTCGCCCAAAGACACCTTTGACGATCACGCGATTGCGATAACGCCTGCGCGGGAGGCACCCATGCGTGCGACCCGCTGCCACGGTGAGGTCGCAGCCCCTAAAGTACCGTCGAAAAGCGATTCCTCGCGGGGTTGCTCGCGGCGCGCATTTTTGAGCCAGATTACGCAATCCCCCATGAACAAATTCGAACGGCAGAGCCGGCAGCCGGCTGACCAACAGATATTGCCCGAAGCCATCGTGAACAAGCTGCCGCAATTGCCCGGCGAGGTCATCGATATCAGCGATGCGCCGCCGATCGCGCCCCGCGCCGCGCTGACGCCTGGCGAAGTAAGCACCATCCTGATGAGCCTGATGCTGACGATGTTTCTGGCCGCGCTGGACCAGACCATCGTGGCCACGGCGCTGCCGACCATCGGCCGGCAATTCCAGGATGTCTCCAACCTGTCGTGGGTCATCACGGCTTACCTGCTGGCTTCGACCGCGGTGGCGCCGGTATTCGGCACGTTGAGCGACATCTACGGCCGCCGCGCCATGATCATCGCGGCCCTCAGCCTGTTCGTCGCGGGCTCGGTGCTGTGCGCGCTGGCGCAGAACATGACCGTGCTGATCCTGGCGCGCGGCCTGCAAGGGCTTGGCGGCGGCGGCATCATGCCGATCGTGCAGACGGTGATTTCCGACGTCGTGACGCCACGCGAGCGCGGCCAGTATCAGGCCTATTTCAGCGGCGTGTGGGTTGCCGCCGGAATCGCGGGGCCGATCCTTGGCGGCGTGTTCGCCGAGCACCTGCACTGGTCGATGATCTTCTGGATCAACGTGCCGCTCGGGCTCGCGTCGCTGGCCCTGCTGCTGCCGAAGATGGGCAAGATCCCGGTATTCCACCGCAAGCGTAAGGTCGACTGGATCGGCGGCGTGCTGCTGATGGCCTCCGCGGTGGTGTTCATGCTGGTGCTGACTTGGGGTGGCAACCGTTATCTCTGGCTGTCGCCGACCATCACGGCGATGGTGGGCGCAGCGGTCGCACTCGCATTCGCGTTCGTGTGGCACGCCCGGAATGCCGAAGAGCCCTTCCTGCCGCTGCCGCTGATGGGCGGAACGGTGGTACCCTACGCGATGGCCGCCGGCGGGTGCGCGCTGGGCTCGATCCTGGGGCTGACCGTGCATCTGCCGCTGTATTACGAGGTGGTCTATCGTCTCAGCGCCAGCGAGGCGGGGTTTGCGCTGATTCCGCTGGCCGCCGTTTCAACCGTCGGCGCTGCGATCGCGGGCCGAACCATGGCGCGCGCCAGGCACTACAAGCGCGTTGCGATCATCGGAACCTTGTGCTCGGCGTTGGTGGGATGTGCGCTGGCGCTTACCGCGCTGCCGCTATGGGCGCTGCTGGGACTGCTGTCGGTATTCGCCCTGGGGCTTGGCACGGCATTTCCCGTTAGCGTGGTCTCGCTGCAGAATTCGGTGGCGCGCTCGCAGGTCGGCACCGTGACCGGCGCGATGAATTTCTTCCGCGCGCTGATGGCGTCATTCACGGTGGCGGCGTTCAGCACGATCCTCCTGGTCGCGCTGGGCGCAGATATCTCGCTCGCCGGAGAGCATCGCGCCGCGGTGAATTCGATTCCTGCCGCCGACATGATCGCCGCATTTCGTTACGTGTTCGGCGCGGCCGCGGCGCTGATGGCCGCCGCATCGCTGAGCATGATCCTGATGGAAGAGAGGACGCTGGCCGGGCCGGCCACGCGGGTGGAGATGGCGGAGTAGGGCGCTCGGCCGTGGCGCGCTGTCCTGCCGCTTTGGCTATCCACGAGCGGTGATTTGATCTAACAGCGCCCCCGCACATCGGACAATCAAGATCATCGACAAGGAGCCTGCCATGAGCAAACCCACCATCGAACAGACCCGAATGGGCAGCGAAGGCATCGCCTTTTGCATCGCACGGACCCTGATCGAGCGGGACCCATCGCTGAAGGCGCCGATGCGCGCCAACCTGCGCAAGATGTGGGAGTTGCTCGAGGAGCGCGAGGACCACGGCGCCGCCGACATGGTCGACACCATGATCAAGGCGTTGAACGATCCCGCGTTTTTCAAGCCGTAACGTTGCGTCCCGCCGGTTTTTCGGAAGTTCGGCAGTACCGGGATGCCCGGCATATTCGACGAAAGATCGACCTCGGCCTTAACCGGTCGTTGAGCGTGTTCCTCAACACGCTGGCAACCAATGCGTCCTAGATTTCGCCTGCGTATTGGCACGGGGAAATCCCGTAAGGCGTCGACAGGAGTTTTCGAATGCGACGGCTGTTTCTAAGATTCGGGCGCGATGAATCCGGCGCCACCGCGATCGAATATTGCCTCATCGCCAGCGGTATCGCTTTGGCGATCATCGTCACGGTTCAGGGCATCGGCCCTCAACTCAACACCAAATTCACGTCGATCAACAGCTCGCTGAAGTGAGCGCGCGCCGGTGATCGGCCGGTTGAAGCCGGCACCAGCGCTGTCGTTATTTCCCGTTCAACGGCGGCAAGAACCGGCGGCGCCGCGAGGCTCGCCGCATTATCCCGCTTTTTTCGATCGGGCGGCCGTGCGCACCGGTCGCTCCGCCTTCTTCGGCGCTTCCTTTGCGCGCTTGCCGGAGATCGGCAGCAGCATCTCGCGCTGGCCTGGGGCGGCCTTGCGCGGCTTTTTGCCCTTGGCCTTTGCCGGAGGGGCGGACTGTTTCTCGCTGGTGAGGCTGCGTTTCAGCGCGTCCATCAGATTGATGACGTTGCCGCCGGATTTCGGCGCGGCTTTCGCTGTCGGCAAGCCATTGCGTTTTTGATTGATGAGATCGACCAGCGCGGATTCGTAGCGATCCTCGAACCTGTCGGGCTCGAATGACCCGGATTTCTGTTCGACGATGTGCTTGGCCAGATCCAGCATCTCCTTGGTGACCTTCACATCCTGGATGTCGTCGAAATATTCCTTCTCGCTGCGCACTTCGTAAGGGTAGCGCAGCAGCGTGCCCATCAGGCCCTTGTCGAGCGGCTCCAGCGCGATGATGTGCTCGCGGTTGGTCAGCACCACCCGGCCGATCGCCACCTTGTTCATGCCACGGATGGTTTCGCGGATCACCGCGAAGGCGTCATGGCCGACCTTGCCGTCGGGCACGAGATAATAGGGGCGGATCAGATAACGAGTGTCGATATCCGATTTCGGCACGAATTCGTCGATCTCGATGGTGTGCGTCGATTCCAGGGCGATGTCGTCGAGTTCGTCCTTCGACACCTCGATGTAGGTATCGGTGTCGACCTTGTAGCCCTTCATGATGTCTTCGGCAGCGACTTCCTCGCCGGTGTCGGCATCGACCTTGGAGTACTTGATGCGGTGGCCGGTCTTGCGGTTGATCTGGTTGAAGCTGACTTTTTCGGTGTCCGACGTCGCCGGATAAAGGGCAACCGGACAGGTCACGAGCGAAAGGCGTAAAAAGCCCTTCCAGTTGGCGCGGGGGGCCATGGGATACTCCGAAACGCGACAAACGACCGGTGACGATACCACCGGGGAACCCGGATTCAAACCGATGGTGCCGGGAATCTCCTAACGGCGTTAACCGTGGCGGGCCGTGTTGGTTGCCGAAGGTGCACTGGAGTTAGCGCGGCCGCCTGCGGCCATCGGTGGACCCGGCATCGCAGACCCAGGCCCGGAACATCGTCCGGTATCGGGCGTTGCCTTCATACCTCGCGCCGCAAGGCGTTCACGACAGCTGGAATCGAGGGCATCATGGCAACCAGACGACACGGTCAGATCGTCGAAACCCCGACTGAAGCGCGCCAGGCCGAACCCGGCCCGTCCGTGCTTGCCCTCCTGATGGTCTCAACCGGGCTCGCGGTGCTGATCCTCGGCCTCGTCTGGTTCGTGTTCTTTCGTACCTGAATCAGGGGCAGCGTCGATACGCCGCACGGCCACGAAAGGCAGACCCCCGGCTGATGGCAGGGACGGACTGGAATAGGACCCTCGCATATCGTGCCGGAAACGCAGCCGTCGTATGAGCCTGACTTACGTCATTCCGGATATTCACGGCCGATACGATCTGCTCAGCGAGGGTCTCGCCGGCATTGGCGGGTATTCAGGCGGCGATGCCGGCACGATCGTCACCATCGGCGATTACGTCGATAAAGGACCGCGAAGCCGGCAGGTCATCGAACGACTGCTGTCAGGCGTGGCCGAAGGTTGGCGTCTGGTTGCGCTGAAGGGCAACCACGACGCCATGATGGCGCATGCGCTGCGGGATCCGTCGAAGATGGCATCGTGGCTTGAGAAGGGCGGCGATACCGCACTGGCCTCCTATGGCGGCGATCCCGCCGCCATTCCGCAGAGCCACCTCGCATGGCTCGACGGACTGCAGCTGATGCACGTCGACGACCACCGGGTCTACGTTCACGCCGGCGTCGATCCCGAGGTTCCGCTGGACCGGCAGAGCGAAACGACGCTGCTGTG
>JAJYAH010000145.1 GCA_021779635.1 Pseudomonadota bacterium
TCCGATCTGTTGCGTCCTCGTGCCTTGGCTGTGTAGAGCGCGTTGTCGGCGCGCGCGAGAAAGGTATCCGGGCTTTCGTCCGGTTGCAGCGTCGCGACGCCGGCGGAAATCGTTACCCGCATGCCCGGCGAGAACGCGCTCCAGTCAAGATCGGCGATGATCCTGCGCAGGCGGTCGAGGATGCGCGCGGCTTCGTCATCCGGCGTATCGGGAAGCAGCAGCAGGAATTCCTCGCCGCCGTATCGGCCGAACCTGTCGATATTGCGGATGTTGGCGAATACCGTGATGGCGAATGTCCTGAGCACCTCGTCGCCGGTGGGATGGCCATAGGCGTCGTTGATGCGCTTGAACCAGTCGAGATCGATCAGCGCGATCGAAAGGGGCGTCTTCACGCGTCGGATTCGGGCAATCTGGTCATCCAGCATCCGCATGACGCAGCGGCGGTTGAACGAGCCGGTCAGTTCGTCGAGTTCGGCGAGCAGTTCGATGCGCTTGTTGGCCTCGGCAAGCTCGGCACTGCGCTTGTACAGCTTCTTTCGCAGCGAGTCGCCGTACAGTCCGACGAAGGCGCATTGCCCGATCGTAAGAACGAAGCCAAGCGCCGCAGCGAAACGCTCCGTCGTCGTGGCAAAAGGCATGCCGATGGGCAACGGAGCAAACAGGAAAATCGGAGCGACACATGCCACCGTGAAAATCCACGAAATCGCCGCCTGACGCGGCGTCATCTGTAACGAGGCAACTCCGAAAATCAGGAACAGGACGTCCAGAAATGCGTAGCCGATCTGTGGCGCGGCCAGCAGAAATCCGAGCTGGATCACGATATGGCCGACCACCTGACATACGGTCAGGTGATGATCCTCAAAACGGTCGTTGAAATGCGTTTCGGACAGGGCGGCAAAGAACCCGATCAGGGTAACGCCGCACAGGAAGAACATCGATGGAAAGGCCATCGAGATCGTGCCGGCATGCGCGTAAACGAGAAGCACGCCCGCACCGAGCGCATAACTTCCGACCTGGGCCGCCAATGATTGCCGGCGCTGCCCGAGGCGGCGCGACAACGCGATCGCCGACGGCTTCGAATCAACGCCGTCCAGTTCAGCCGCAATTGGATTCGCGAGCGCGGGCGCAACGTGGTCCATGGTTTCGCCATCGATGGAACTCGCTGCAAATCTAAATGGGAAAGCCTTTAGGTTTGGTATCTTTGGCAGCCGGTCCGGAACCTTCAACATCGGCTTTGGCCTTGTTTTACAATGGAAATCAGCTCACTCCGGGCAATGTGACGCAGCAGTCGGAGCCGGGGGAACCGATGGGGCGCGCGCGTCACAAATACTGTGTTGCGCGCCAAGCCTTGCTAAGGTCGGTTGGGGATTATTGGAGCGTACAGAGAGTATTGCTGTATTATGATACCGATTTCATGGCTTCGATCGTCGTCCGGCCCCCAACGGCCGCCCGGTGATCGCCGTTTGTGGGCTAAATCACAGACTCAGACGACCTATTGCAATATTTTGAAGAATCTTGCCTTTCCCATCGAACCACCCCGCAGCCCAATCCGACCAACCTTGCGAGACGGCCATTGAGTGCGACACAGGCGGCCTCGGACGACGTCCTGATCGCTCGAATCGCCCAGGGCGACCGGCTTGCCATGCAGGTGCTGTACGGCAGGCACCATGTCAGGGTGTTCCGCTTCGGGGTTCGGCTGGTGCGGGACGAACAGGTTGCCGAAGACCTCATCAGCGAGGTGTTTCTCGATGTATGGCGCCAGGCCGGCAAGTTCGAAGGCCGATCTGCCGTTTCCACCTGGCTACTGGCGATCACGCGATTCAAGGCCTTGTCTGCGTTGCGCCGCAGGAAGGACGTTGAACTGGACGATGAGGCGGCCAATGCCATCGAGGATGCATCCGACGATCCGGAAGTGGCGGCACAAAAGAAGGACACCAGCCAGGCGTTGCGCAAGTGCCTGACGGTGCTTTCGCCGGAACATCGGGAGATCGTCGATCTTGTCTACTACCACGAGAAATCCGTGGAAGAGGTGGCCGAGATCGTCGGTATCCCGGAGAACACCGTGAAGACGCGCTTGTTTTATGCGCGCAAAAAATTGGCCGAACTGCTCAAGGCAGCCGGTATCGAACGAGGTTGGCCATGATGGCAGCGAGCAAAAAAATGCTGGAACAAGAGCCCAGTGAAATAGAAATGCTGTTGCCCTGGCATGCGGCTGGTACGCTCAATCCGCGCGATGCGCGCCGCGTCGATGAGGCGCTCGCCCGCGATCCCGAGCTTGCGAAGCAATACGCTGCGATCAGGGAAGAGTACGCCGAAACCATTGATCTCAATGAAAGCCTTGGCGCGCCGTCCGCGCGCGCCATGCAGAAGCTGTTTGCGGCGATCGACACCGAACCGGCCGGCAAGCCGTCGTTGTCGCGCGGTATCTCGACGCGGATCGCTGGATTTTTTGCAAGCCTGTCGCCGCGGACACTGGCCTGGTCGTCGGGCATCGGCGCGCTGGCGCTGCTGCTGCAGGCCGGCGTGATCGGCACGGTGCTGATGAAGAACCAGCCCACCTCGTTCCAGACTGCGTCGTTGAGCATGGACGAGCCGGTCACCCGATCGTTGGGGGTGGAAGCGCCGCCGCGCGCGCTGGTGCGGTTCGCGCCGGACGCGCGCGTCGCCGACATCACTGCACTCCTCGACCGCTATCAGGCCGCGATCGTCGATACGCGGGGCGGGATGTTTCGCCTGCAATTTGGCAGCAAGGCGATGGCGAAGGATCAAATTGCCGGTCTGATGAGCAGGCTGCAAGGCGAGAAGATTATCAGTCTCGCGGTGGCTGCGCCGTAAGGCGGACGGCGCATCGAGCCGGCAACGCATAGGCCCGAGGTCTTCATGATCGACGATGGCGCCAACTGGCGAATAATCGCACGGCGTGCGGTACTGGCATTGATCGCCACCGCATGGCTGTTTGCATCGTTCGACGGCGCCGCGGTTCAAGCGCAAAGCATCATGCGCTCGCCCAGCTTCAACATCGCGCCGCGCTTGCCGCGCATCAATCCGAGCCTGGCGGCCCGGCGCAACCCGACCATCACCGGCAGGACAGTGGCGATCAGCAGAACGACCCCGGTCAGATCGGTGCCGCGGATCGGTGTGGGATCGACGCTCCCCTACGTGCGCTATTCCCCTAACATCTATCCGCCCTGCAGCGACGGCTATCGCGATGGCGGATGCTGGGACCAGTCCGGTTCGTCGTCCAATGGGGGCGGCGGCGCTACGTCGACCAAGAGCGTCAACAACATCCCGCGCCGCGACGTTTCGCAGGCCGCTCTCAACCTGCACACTGTCGCTAACGAACTCGTGGCCGAGATCGACGGCGCGCTATCCGACTCTCAGGCCAATGAACTGGCGCGGCGTCACGGCCTCCTGCGCCTGGAATCGCAGAATTTCCCGCTGATAGGCAGCACGATCAGCCTGTTTCGCATCGCCGACCGCCGCGCGGCGGAGACGGTGAGCCGCGAACTTGCCGCCGACGCCAGTGTTCGCTCGGTGCAGCCGAACTTCCGTTATGTCCTGCAGGACCAGAAAATGGCCTTGACCGAGGGCGATCCCGCACAATACGCGGTCGCGAAACTTCGATTGCCGGAGGCGCACAAGCTTGCCGACGGCGCCAATGTGACCATTGCCGTGATCGATTCCGGGATCGACGTCAAACATCCGGAACTCGCCAATTCGATTGCAGACAGCTTCGATGCATTGGGCGGCAAGGAAGGTCCTCATGTCCACGGCACCGGCGTGGCCGGCGCGATCGTGTCGCATGCCCGGTTGATGGGGAGCGCACCGGCGGCCAGGATTTTGGCGATCCGTGCCTTCGGCAAAGCGTCGAGCGGCGCGGAAAGCACCTCCTTCGTGATCCTGAAGGGATTGGATTACGCAGCGGCGCACGGCGCGCAGATCGTCAATATGAGCTTCGCCGGTCCGAAGGACGCGTTGATCGAACGCGGGATCGCAGCATTGGGCGGCAAGGGCATTGTGATGGTCGCGGCCGCCGGCAATGCCGGGGCAAAATCACCGCCGCTATATCCCGCCGCCAACGCCAACGTGATTGCGGTCAGCGCCACCGACGCGCAGGACAAGCTGTTTACGGCATCGAACCGCGGCGGCTACATCGCGGTCGCCGCGCCGGGCGTCGATGTCTTCCTGCCGGCGCCCGACGAAAAATACCAGATCACGTCCGGCACCTCGTTTTCCGCGGCTTTTGTCAGCGGCCTCGCAGGCCTGATGCTGGAGCGCAATCCCGCCTTGAAGCCGGAGGAACTGCGCGCGATCCTGATGAAGACCGCCCGCGATCTTGGTTCCCCCGGCCGTGACGATCTGTTCGGCGCCGGCGAAGCGGACGCCTTTGCCGCGGTGTCGGCCGTTGGCACCGCGCCGGTCGCCGCAATTGCCGGCCGGCCCGCCGGCGAGGCCGGCGAAAATGTTTCGGACCGGCCGCAAGTTCCCTCAACCCGGGCGCTGGACGAGCCTGCGGCCGCCATGGCGTCCGACAAGTCGGCCGCGGGGGACCCTAATCGCCCCGCCGCACAATAGAGCGAGATTGCTTTTCGTCGAATTTTCGTCGAAAGCCATTCGCTCTACCTTTTTGTTTGAGCATGCTCTTCGCGCAAACGCTTCGCGTTTGTCGCGAGGGAAAACCCCGTGCCCACCCCGCATCAAGTGCCGGGCAGGCTTTTTCCGGATCATGCTTTGGTTTTCGCCCCGAAAAGCGCCGTCAAAGGCGTTAAAAAAATCGCCGGTGGTTTGAACGTGCGGCGCCCCTCCCGCGACCAATATCGGTGGGAGCGGTAATCCCTCCCCATCGAGGCTGTATTTGGCGCGAGCGCCCATCCACCCCAAGCGCCCATATAGCTTGACCCGTCCGGTTGTCCCCCCGGACGGGTCTTTCGTTTTGGTTGATATTTCGGGCATTTCCGTCAAGCGAAATCGGTCGTACTGCCGCTGCCCGCGCGCTGGCGGGCACCGCAACTCAGCCATCCCGGCACGCAGCTTGACTGTTAATAGTGAGGACAGCCCCCAATTTTCGCGGCTTTCGGTCGATGAGGCGGCTCTGGTAACGACGCTCACTGGACAATGCAAAAGTTTTCCACAGAATATCCCTGTCGCGTCTAATTGATTCGTTCCCGTTGCGTCTGCGTCCGTTTTTCTCCTACGGGCTGGCTCATGACACATCGATTGGACGTGGCGCGCGGTCGCGACATTGTCGGGCGCTGGTGCGCTCTTGCCGAGCAGCGGCTCGATCACCTCACCGAGCTGTTCGAGACCGGCCGCTGGCGCCGTTATCACACCGAACTCGCCTTTCTCGAGAATATCCAGGAGGCCAAGGCCGCGGTCGAACTCTGGCGCGACCTGTTGATACGTGAGGACTCCCGGGACCATTCCGCCATCGATATCTCCTGGCTCGGTCGGACCCGGGCGACGCTGCCGCGCGGCGAAAGGTTGCCCCATCAGGCTCATCGGTTTCGACCGCAACCGGCGCCGATACCAGCCGAACCGCCATCGGGTGGTTCGATCGGCTTGGAAACCGCTCAAATGTCGTCAGAGGAGGTGCCTTCCGCGCCGGAATCGCGCGTAGCGGCGCTCGACGTCGCGCCGGAGCTGACGCCAAACATTGCCGCAATGCACGAACGATATCCGCTGCTGCGCAACGCGCTGTAGGATCTACCTTCTCACCGCATTCGCTGTTATCACCAGCTGCGCGAAACGTTGGGCGCCGTCGGCCGATAGATCCGGGGTCACCGGTCGCATCCGGTCGAGCCCGACCACGGCGCCGCCCGGGGCTTCCGAAATCAGATTGTTGCCGACCAGCACCGTGCCCGCGCCCGGCGCCACCGACACGCCGATCCCGACAAAGGCATTGCGGATCACGTTGCCCGAGATGGCGACATCGCGCAGATACTTGCCCCAGCCGGTGATGATCCCGAACGAGGGCGCGTTCTCGATCACGTTGCCCGATACCGAGGTATCGGCCTCGACATAGATGCCGACGCCGGCGTCATCGTCGGGCGCGGTACCGATCGGGCGCTTCGGCAGCAGGTTGCGGATGATATTGCCCTGCACGACTGCGAGACGTCCGCCCTCGTTGAAATTACAGACCGAAACGCCGAACGCCGCGCCGTCCACGGTGTTGTTGGCGATCACAGCACCCTCGAACGAAAATTCGGAATACAGCGCGACCTCGCGGACATCGCTGACGCTGTTGCCAGTGATCTGGATGTTTGATGCCGAATTGCCGCGCACCGCGGAATAGTCGCAATTGCGGATGCGATTGCCGCGCACGATCACGTTGCCGGCGCGGAAGGCGTTGATGGCGTTGCCGTATTGCCCGGAGCCGCCGGGGCCGGCCTTGATGTCCTCGATCCGGTTGTCGAGAACCAGCGTGCCGTCGTCGCCGATCGCGGTGCGCAGGATTTCGATGCCGTTGTCGTTGGTGCCGGCAATGGTGTTGCGCGACACCAGCAAGCCCTGCGCGTCGAATGAGACGATGGCTGTCGCGGCTGACTTGGCAATGATATTTCCGCTGACCTCGCCGGCGATATCCTCGAACCAGATGCCGCAGCCGCCGCTGCCGGTGATTTCGCAATCGGCGATGCGGATGTCGCGTCCGCCGAGGCAATGCACGAGGCCGCGCCGCGTCGGCAGCGGAATCCCGCCGCCATCCAGCGTGATGTTGGTCAGCCCGATGCTGCCGCGGCCTTCGCCGGAGACCATCGACGCGCCGCCGCTGAAAACCAGCCTGGTTGCGCCGCGCACCCCGGTCAGTTGCGTGCCGTTTTGCAGGTGAAGCATGCCGGTGCGATAGACCCCCGGCGGCAGCGCCAGCGGCACCTGCGCGCGCGCGGTTTCCTCGATCGCGCGCTGCAAGGCCTTGGTCTGATCGTCCGGACTGCCGGGCCGGACACCATATTGCGTGGCATCGCGCCCGAGCACCCAGGTGAGGGGTGCCGCGCGCGCGGCATCGGGCGACATCGCCAGCGCGCCGGCCGCGCCAGAGACGGATGCCCCGATGAGATGGCGGCGGTTGACGTCCATGTTGCGTCTTTCCCCTGACGCGCGTGAAGCGCTTCCTCGATGCTGGAGTAACGCAAAAATACCGCGGGGCGTGGCGGAGGCGAGGGCGCGAACGGCCGATTGTTGGGGGTAGGGTTAATGGGCAATATAGCGGGTCTAAGGGCTAGATCCGGGCCGCATCATCTGCCCGTTTGTATTCGAGAAGTGCAGAAACAGCGTCATAGGAATGGTAACGAGCATAAACGCTGCTCACTTGTCTTTCCCGCAGATCAGCTAATGCCTCAGACCAATAGGCAATAAGGGCTCGGCGAACGCCGGGCAGGCTAAAGACCTTTTCCGCATTTGCGAAATCTTCCTGAAATCTAATTACGACAGCGTGTTCGGCGGACGCGTAATGCGCCTCTTCAACCTCGCCAGCCCGTAGGCCAACCCAGATGATAGTATCTGGATAGTCGAGTATTAGTCGGTCAAGAATGAGGAAGTGCGTAAATTTGCTATCGTCCGATTTGCGTGTGCTGAAAGCGACTTCGTGTGGTCCGATGTTCAACGTAAACCAACGGCCGCCCTTTGTTTTAGGAAGCAAACTTAACGTCCAGGCTCCCTGGATATCGAGGTTGCCGAATAGGCCTGAAAGTTGGAACATCTTGTAAAGGTACAGGCGAACGTCGCGATTTGCGAAAAGCCTTTCAGTTCTCTCGTGATCAATTCGAAGCGTAGCGTTGGTGTCCCTCAATTGCCTGCGAGCCTCGTAGGGAGGGACACTAAAAAGCTCCTGAGTGCCGGGGACGTCTCTGACATTCCTTTCTTGGAAATGCCGATGCAGCCCTCCCTCCACGAGCCGCCAATCTGTCACGTGCAAGAAGTCTGACAATTGCCATGGACCGTGATCAGCATATGGCTCCGTTCCGTTTATTCCGCGAAGCCGCTCGCTTATGGGCCGTTCCGTTCCACCGATTTTGATGAAGTTGCTGTTTGGAGAAACAAGAATATACACAAAGCCTTGCGCCATATTCAGTCCTTGCTCAAACAATCAGAACATTTGGAACATCGTGCTGCACATATGGCTCGTTTTGATAGCGCGCCTTTCATGTGAGGTTGTTTACCCGCGCCGCCCTTCGCGTCAGCTTCACCATCTCGAGCAGCATCGCTTCGCCGGCATCGACCAGTTCTTCCAGCGTGACACGGTGGCTTGTGCCCTTGCGGCGCGAAACGCCGTCGCGCACGAGCAGCGGCACATGCACAAACGCAGCGAGGCGCGGACCTGTGTCACGGCATGTCGCCTCGATCGCGCGCCAGCTCAGATAATTGCAGAGATAGCTGCCGGCATCGCGCGAAGCCCGTGCATCGATGCCGGTGCCGAGCGCCGCCCGCAAAAGCCTGGCAGTGTGCGGGCCGAACATCATGGCGTCGGCGCCGCCGGCGATCGATCCCCTGCGTATTCTTGCATGGTCGGCGTCAGGCCATAATGTAGTGACGGCGTTGCGGGCGCGAGTCTCGACCCGAACGAAGGGCGTGCGGGTGGCGAGGCCGAACATCAGAAGCGCCTGCGGACGTTTCAGCGCCAGCAGGTCAGGCAATTGGCGATCGACCGCGTTATACGTCACCGGGAAAATGTGACCGGACAATTCGACATCGCCAAGAGCAGGACGCCGCAAGCGCAATAGCCGCTCCACCAGCGGCTGCGTCGGATTGAAGGGCGCGCCGGGAAACGGACCGAAGCCGGTGATCAGGATGCGAAGTTTATCGCTCATCTCACTTCAGCATCTCCGCGATCTGCTCGGCCGCCAGTGCCGGGGTGATGCGGCCGTCGGCCACCTCGGCTTCGGTCTTCTTCACTTTGGCGCGGATCGCCGGATCGGCGCGCAGCCGCGCCATCATCCGCTGCTCCAGCATAGACCACATCCATTTCACCTGCTGCTGCCGGCGCCGCTCGGCGAATTCGCCGGAGGCTTTCATCGCGGCGCGGTGATCGAGAATTTTCTGCCACAGCGCGTCGATGCCGATGCCTGCCAGTGCCGAATAGGTCAGGACCGGCGGGTGCCAATGCTCCGAGCGCGGGCTGAGGATATGCAGCGCGCCGCGATATTCGGCCGCCGCGAGATTGGCGCGCTTGATGTTATCGCCGTCGGCCTTGTTAACCGCGATCATGTCGGCGAGTTCGACCAGGCCTTTCTTGATGCCCTGCAATTCGTCGCCGGCGCCCGGCAGCATCAGCGCCAGGAAAAAATCGGTCATGTCGCATACCGCGGTCTCGGATTGTCCGATCCCGACGGTCTCCACCAGCACCACGTCGAAGCCGGCGGCCTCGCACAACAGCATCGCCTCGCGGGTTTTCGCGGCAACGCCGCCAAGCGTTCCCGAAGCCGGCGAGGGCCGGATGAAGGCACTGTCGGAGGCGGAAAGCCGCGCCATCCGCGTCTTGTCGCCGAGGATCGAGCCGCCGGTGCGCGCCGAGGAGGGATCTACTGCGAGCACCGCGACCTTGTGGCCGCGCTCGATCAGGAACATCCCGAGCCCATCGATGGTGGTGGATTTGCCGACCCCGGGCGAGCCGGTAATGCCGACGCGGACCGCATTGCCGGTGTCGGGCAGCAACGCCTGCACCAGATCGCGCGCCGTGGCCTGATGATCGCCGCGCCGGCTCTCGATCAGCGTGATCGCGCGCGCCAGCGCCGCGCGGTGACCTGAGCGGAGGTCCTGGGCAAGCCGTTCGATGTCAGGCACCTTGCTTGCGGTCATTGCTGATCGTCGTCGTCGCCCTTGGGGCGTGTGCCGCCAAATATTTTTTCGCCTTCCACTGTCAAATATGGTTTTAGCGTCTCCCACGACACGAAGGCGACGTACTCGCCTTCGGCATAGGGGCCGACCGCGTAGGGCGGATAGTGGAAGGTGAGGCCGGAACTCTTGCCGGATATGGTCGAGGGCGCCAGCGTCACCGCGCCGATCTTGAGCAGCGTCGGCTTGAGGTCCTTGTACCATTCGGCGGTCGCGGTCTCGCCGGCGCCGCGCTTCTTCTTCTCGGCATTCAGGGAAACAATGACGGCGTTCAGCAACGCTTTCATGGTTGGACCATCGTCGGCGGTCTCGCCGAAGAAGGGACGGATGCTGATACGCTTCTTTTCGTTTGCGTCCCACAGGATGGTATTGACGTCCCTGTTTGGATGCGCGCCGCCGGTGTCCATATAGTCGGACCTGACGATGCTGACATAGTGACCGTCGACAACCGAGCGCGTCTCGTATTTGCGCTCAAAAGTCCAGGGACCATTGCGAAACATGACAGGGTCCTGCTTGCGCGATGTCTCTGCCTCCGCGGCATTCTTGTCGATCCACTTCCTGCCCTCGGCAAGGCAATCCGCCGCTAGCGCCCTGTCGGCCTTGATCTCGCCGTCGAGAAAGACGCCGGCCTCGATATTCCTGTTCTTGACCGAAGCGTCGGGCTTGGCGTCATCGGCGAGGGCGGGGAAGGAGAGGCATGCGAGCGCGGCCGTGAGGCACATCGCGCGGACGAACGTGATTGTGGCAGCAACGCGCACGGAAAATCCTCTTACGAAAATGGGGAGAGGCGCGGATCTACTCCGCCGCTTCGCTATGCCCAAGCCGCGCGTTGAGCTTGTGGATCAGCTCCTCGGCGGCATCCGCTATCACGGTGCCGGGCGGGAAGATCGCTTCGGCGCCCGCCTTGTACAACGCATCATAATCCTGCGGCGGCACCACGCCGCCGACGATGATCATGATGTCGTCGCGGCCCTGTTTCTTCAGCGCGGCCTTCAGTTCCGGCACCGCCGTGAGATGCGCTGCGGCCAGCGACGACAGCCCGAGAATATGCACGTCGTTCTCGACCGCCTGCCGCGCGGCCTCTTCAGCGGTGGCGAACAACGGTCCGATGTCGACGTCGAAGCCGACATCGGCAAAGGCCGCCGCGATCACCTTCTGGCCGCGGTCGTGGCCATCCTGGCCGATCTTGGCGACGAGAATCCGCGGCCTTCGGCCCTCGGCCTCCTCGAACGCATCGATCAGCGCCTGCACCCTCTCGACCCGGTTGGACATGGTGGACGCCTCCCGCTTGTAGACGCCGGTGATGGATTTGATTTCGGCGCGGTGGCGCCCGAACACCTTCTCCATCGCATCGGAAATCTCGCCGACCGTGGCCTTGGCGCGCGCGGCATCGATCGCCAGCGCCAGAAGGTTGCCGTTGCCTTCGCCGGCGCTCCGGGTCAGCGCCGCCAGCGCCTCGTCGACGTCCTTCTGGTTACGCTCTTTCTTCAGCCGCGACAGCTTGTCGATCTGCAGCCGGCGCACGGTGGAGTTCTCCACCTTCAGCACGTCGATCGGCGCTTCGTTGACCGGCTTGTATTTGTTGACACCGATCACCGCCTGCTTGCCGGCGTCGATCCTGGCCTGAGTCTTGGCGGAAGCTTCCTCGATTCTGAGCTTGGGAACGCCGGCCTCGATCGCCTTCGCCATGCCGCCCAGCGCCTCGACCTCCTGGATATGGCCCCAGGCTTTCGCCGCGAGGTCGTGGGTCAGCCGCTCGACATAATACGAGCCGCCCCAGGGATCGATGATGCGGTTGGTGCCGCTTTCCTGCTGCAGGAACAGCTGCGTGTTGCGGGCGATGCGGGCCGAGAAGTCGGTCGGCAGCGCCAAGGCCTCGTCGAGCGCATTGGTGTGCAGCGACTGCGTATGGCCCTGCGTCGCC
>JAJYAH010000916.1 GCA_021779635.1 Pseudomonadota bacterium
CATCGGGCGTGGTGGCGGTCGACAGCGGTAAGACGCTCGACATTTCGGTCGCAAGCGCCGCGACGGTGAACTTTACGAACAGCAATGGCAATACCGGCGAACTCGTACTCGACGACACCAAGGACTTCACTGGCCACATTGTTGGTTTCGCAGGCGACGAGACGATCTCGAACTCGGACCTGATCGACCTTACCGACGTCGGTTTTGCCAACATAGCGGCGGAAAAGAGTACCTATGTTGACAACGGCAACGGTACCGGGACGTTAGTGCTGCAATCCGCACAGGGCCAAGCACTTGCCAGCATTACCTTTGCCGGAAGCTACGTGCTCGCGACTTTTACAATTCAGAATGATGGTAGTGGCGGCGTGCTAATCGTCGATCCCCCAGTGAAAGCGCCGCACGTTCAATCAGGCCACATCGAAGACATCCAGACCGTCGGTATCCAACTTAGTCATCTCGATCATCATAGCATGTTGCACTCCTGAGTGAGGGTGCTTGTCGTCTCACGCATCGAACGAATTCCGGCAGCCCGCGGCGACTAATTTTCGATTGACCAATTAATCCGGGCGCGTTCCGCGAAATCCGATTGCCGAATGGCCGCTCGATTTTCTATTGCGATGTCGATCTGGACAAGCGAAATACCCTCCGTCAGACAGGACGGCGCTCGTCGGATGCGTACGACGCAAACGGCGCCAGGTGGATCACAGCCGCCCCACGGCCGGTCGTCAGCGGCGTATGCCCAAAGCTGACCGGTCTTGGTGCACCCCCGGCCAGCATCGAGCACCGGTGCCGTTGTCTCATCCGCAGTACGCATCCGGCCAGCACCCCAGGCCGACGCGATGGTCTGCCGCGAAGCGCTCAGGCAGCAACTCCGACCTTGGACCGTTGGTTCGCCTTGCAATTCCAGGGAAGCAGGTCGGCGACTTTGTTAGCGGGGTGATCTGGTAACCTGGCCAGCACGTCAGCGAGCCAAGCTTGCGGATCGACGTCGTTCATCTTGCAGGTTTCGATCAGGGTATAGACGGCGGCGGCACGATGACCGCCAGCGTCCGAACCGGCAAAGGTCCAGTTTCTCCGTCCGACCGCCACACCCCGCAACGCTCGTTCCGCGGCGTTGTTCGTAAGACAGACGCGGCCGTCGTCGAGGAAGCGGGTGAACGCTGCCCAGCGGTTGAAGAGGTAGTTGATCGCTTTGGCGGTATCGTTCTTGGTGGAGAGCAATGCTTGCTGCCGGCGCATCCAGATTTCAAGCTCGGCAATGAGCGGCCGCGATTGTTCACCGCGCACGGCAAGCCGCTGGTCCGGTGTTTTGCCGTTGATGGTACGCTCGATTTCGAAGAGGGTATCGATGCGTCGCACAGCCTCGCTGGCGATCGGCGCCTCCCCCTGTTTCACCAGGTCGACAAACTTCCTCCGGCCGTGGCTCCAGCAGGCCACTTCTAGGATCGGAGCCGGCTTCCGTTGAGCCTTTGTAGAGCTGGTTGTATCCGTCAAAGGCATCGGCCTGCATGAGGCCCACATAGCCGGCAAGATGGCCTTGCGGATGCTCCCCCGCACGGCTGCGCGAGTAATGGAACGCTGCCGCCGGTGGGTCTTTGCCGCCAAACGGCCGGTCATCGCGAACATAGGTCCAGATCCGGCCGGTGACAGTCTTGAGTTTCGCCAGTACGGGCACCGTCGTGTCGTCAGCGTGGATGCGTTCCGCACTCATGACATGGGTCCGGATCGCCTCAAGAATTGGGGCGAGTGCCACCACGCAGGCGCCGACCCGATCCGCCAGTGTCGAGACATCGATCTCGATCCCTTCCCGGGCATAGGTCTTGCTCTGGCGGTTCAACGGCTGATGCAGCAGGAACTTGTTGACCAGCACCATCGCCAGCAGGCTCGGCCCGGCGAAGCCACGCGGGATCGGATGGGAGGGTGCCGGCGCCTCGGTAATCGCCTCGCAGTCCCGGCAAGAGAACTTCTCGCGGACGTGCTCGATGATCTTCCAGCGCCGCGGCTCGCATTCAAGGGTCTTCGAGATCACCTCGCCAAGCTTGTGCAGCCGCTCACTACCGCATTTACCGCAGGCGCAAGGCGCGGGTTCGACGATACGTTCGACCGGCAGGCTATCTGGCAGGGGGCGTCGAGGCGGCCGCGGATTTTGTGCGCGCTTCTGCTTGGCGGCTTCCGGTGCCGCGATCTCGGCCTTGGTTTCCTGCTCGCCCTGGGTCTCTTCAAGATCCTCGATGGCCAGCTCGAGCTGCTCGACCAGCAGCCTGCCGCGTTCAGAAGATTGCCCGAACTGCTCGCGCCGTGCCTTGGCCAGCATCAGCTTCAGCCGTTCGATTTCCAGGCGGCCGACGGTCACTTCGCTCTTCGCCAGCGTCAGCAATTCGCGCTGCGCAAGGATCATCGCGTGCGCAGCGGCAAGGTCGGCGGGAAGCGGATCGGAGGGCGTCGTCACACCGACAAATCAATCATATTCGCCGCAAAAAATCCCGCCGGATTTCCTTCGTGAGTCAAAAAGCCACAGCTTAACCGGAAGCCTGCGGACGCCAGGTTGCCTGCGGCATCCGCCAGTCAATTCCGGACAGGAGATAGGATAGTTGCGCAACGCTGATCGTGACAACGCCGTCCGCCAGGGATGGCCACAGAAAGCGGCCGCGCTCCAACCGCTTCGTGAACAGACACGCGCCCTGGCCGTCATGCCAAATGATCTTGATCAGGTCGCCGCGGCGGCCCCTAAAAACGTAGAGATCACCAGCGTGCGGATCCCGCTTCAAGCTCTCCTGAA